>SPJO01000124.1 GCA_006844635.1 Methylophilaceae bacterium
AATTTCCACAATCAAGCCGGTATCTTCTGCTACTGCAATGAAATCTATCGGATTAATAAGCCCTTCTGTTGGGTGCTGCCATCGAATCAATGCTTCTGCTTTGTAAATCTCATTGGTCTTCATATCCACGATTGGCTGATACACCAAAAAGAACTCATTATTGTTCAAGGCCTTGTGTATATCATTAATCAGCATGCCGCGCTTTTTCGCTTCTAGCAACATCGCATTACTAAAGTAGCTATAGCGGTTACGCCCTTTTTGCTTCGCATCATACATCGCAATATCAGCATGTTTGATCAGGGTATCTGGGTCGGCTATGTCAGTCGGATAGGTTTCTACAATGCCAATACTGGCAGAGATATGAACCACTTCCTTATTTAACTGGAATGGCTCTGCTATTTTGCCTAAGATACGCTTTGCAACGCCTTCTACCCCTTTGGTGTCATTCACCTCACTCAACACGATGGTAAATTCATCACCGCCTAAGCGTGCCACATTTTCTATGTAGCCCTCGCCACTTGCCCCTCTTAAGCAAGTCAAAATACGCTTTGCTACCTTTTTCAGCAGCTCATCCCCCATATCATGGCCAAGGCTATCGTTAATCTCTTTAAAGTGATCCAAATCAAGAAACATCAGTGCTAACGGCAAACCAGAACGCTCGACTTTGGACAGTTCTTGTTTTAATCGATGTGTAAACATCAGTCGATTCGGTAGGCTAGTCAATGTATCAAAATTGGCTTGCCGCCAAATAATCTCTTCCGCATCTTTCTTTTCAGAAATATCTGAGAGCACTGTTACATAACCTTTCACTTCACCAGTCTTATCACGTACAGGGCTAATATGTCGCTGCACAGGAATAACCTTACCATTCTTCACTTGTAGATAGCCTTCACCTCGATAAACGCCTTCCGCTTTGGCTATCTGATGCGCTTCGGCTTCCACGTGGCTGCCAACTTCAGCAGGGTCCTCTGTTTCTGACTCATTTGGCTGCAAAGCGAACACTTCACCTTGAAGCTCTTCCAATTCATAGCCAAATGTTGCGGTAAACGCAGGGTTAATATACTGGCAACGCAAGTCGACATCTCGAAGGACAATCGGTTCTTGTACTTGTGCTAACGCTTCGTTACTTTGTTGTAGTTGGTTATCACGATCCTCAATTTGCGCAAGCATTGAGTTAAACTCTTCTGTTAGCTCACCTAACTCATCGGTAGACGTTTTTTGCACTCGCAATGCGTAGTTACCACTCGCCGTAATTTCACCAATGGCTTTATTGAGGCGTTTGATCGGTTCTAATACATATTTACTGGTGTTTCTTAACACTAGATAACTCATCAAGAAAATAGTCGTCAACACAGCTAGCTTTGCTAACCAATGTGTCACCAACGTTTCCCATACATGCGTCATGTCGGTCGTCACGGTTAGGGTACCAAGCGTTAAACCATTCAGTTTGACGGGCCGATTCACGGCTTGCTTTGTAAGTGCATTAAAGTTTGCCAACCAAGTGTTTTCATGATCGTGCTGATGCTGGTAGTCAACAAATAGCTGGCCTTTCTCATCGACCACTTGTGCACTGAATATCAGTTGATTCACTTCCATTAACGCCATCACGCTTTTTGCCTTTTCGGCATTATTAGTAATGAGTGCTGGTGCCACATTCAGTGCTACCACTTCAGAAAGCGCATTAACCTGCTCTTCTACACTCACTTTTGTATAACGGATATCTTCTACTATCGAGATCACCATGCCGACCAAAATAGCTAGACCAGTGACTAGCATAGATGTATATATCAGTTTATTTCTTAATGAAAAATTTTCTATACCAACTAGCAAACTTTAATCCTAAATGCGTTTCCGTTCATTATAGAGACTCTTGTTACTCTCGTGCAGCAAGAAGACTTCAAGAACATTATATTTCACTCAGTATAATTACCAAGTGTTTTAGACGTTTTAGCCCAAATCAAGCAAGAATTTAGTGCTGTGTTCAAATATAATACAGCCTATGAAGAAAAATGAAGTCGATGTGCTGCTGGTTGGTGGTGGCATTATGAGCGCAACACTAGGTGTGTTGCTCACAAAACTAAACCCTAAGCTCAATATCTGTTTAGTCGAACAATTGACAGATGTTGCCCTAGAAAGCTCAGATGCACTGAACAATGCAGGCACAGGCCATGCTGGCTATTGTGAATTGAATTATACGCCAGAGCTTAACAACCGTACCGTCGATATTCAACGTGCGCTTAGCATTAATGCAAACTTTGAGACGTCATTACAACTCTGGGCTAGTTTAGTGGCCTTAGGTGCATTGCCAGCAGCGCAGCACTTTATCAATAAAACACCGCATCTTAGCTTTGTATGGGGCCATGCCAATGTCGAGTTCTTGCGTCAGCGGTTTTTACAGTTAAAGCAGCACCACTTATTCAAGCGTATGCAGTTCAGTGAAGACTGGGCACAACTCAACACATGGATGCCACTCATCATGCAAGATAGGGACCCGCAAACGCGTTATGCTGCAACATGCGTCTCGCATGGCGCAGATGTTGATTTTGGCGCACTAACAAAACACATGGTGGCTTATTTGAAAAAGCAAGCCAACTTCACTCTCTTGACGGCTACCAAAGTCACTCAACTCAAACAAACCGATCAGCAGTGGCGTGTTAAATTACAAAATACAGAGTCGAAAAAGACCAAAACACTTAAGGCTCACTTTGTGTTTTTAGGTGCTGGTGGAGCATCATTACCTCTTTTACAAAAGACTGGCTTACCAGAAAGCAAAGGTTATGGTGGCTTTCCTGTTAGTGGTCAGTGGTTGATTTGCAAGAATCCTGAGATGATCAAACAACACAGTACAAAAGTGTATGGTAAAGCGGATGTCGATGCACCGCCTATGTCCGTTCCACACCTAGACACCAGGATGATTAATGGCAAACCTGCTTTATTATTTGGCCCATTTGCAGGGTTCACCACAAAATTCTTAAAAACAGGCTCAAACTTAGATTTAGCGAAGTCTGTGAAGACAAGCAACCTAAAAGCCATGATTGGTGTGGGTAAGCAGCATACGGATTTAACCAAGTACTTAATGAAAGAAGCGACACAAACACATCAGCAACGCATGGACGCATTACGTACTTTTTTACCGAATGCAAATAATGATGATTGGGAGTTAGCGCAAGCAGGTCAACGTGTTCAGATTATTAAGCAATGTGAAGAAAACTGGGGCAAGCTAGAGTTTGGCACTGAAACCGTTTGTGCACAAGATGGCTCACTAGCAGCATTGCTCGGCGCCTCACCCGGTGCTTCAGTCAGTGTACAAGCAATGATTGATGTGGTTGAGCGCTGCCTAACAAAACAACCAGGGCTACTAGGAGAAGACTGGCAAGCCCGCTTAAAAGAGTTGATTCCAGCGTATGGCGAGTCTTTAATTGATGATGCCGACTTGCTGCAAAAAATCAGATCGCACACGCACGAAACACTAGGGCTTTTCTAGCCCTATTGTTCTAGTGCATACACCAGCATAGCATCACCCTGCTTAAAGCCCATAATCCAGTTGCCGCCACTGGCCACTGCAATGTACTGAACGCCATCAACCATATAGGAGATAGGCGGCGCATTAACGCCAAATGCTGACTGCGTTTGCCACAAGCGTTCGCCCGTTTGGCTATTGTATGCATTGAAGCTTCCATTACCCTCACCCATGAACACCAAGCCGCCAGCAGTTGCTAAACTACCGCCAACTAAAGGTTGGTCTGTTTTTTGTTGCCATGCAATCTTGCCCGTTGTTAGATCAATCGCCGATAGCAATCCCCAACTCGGGTCATCTGTTGGCTCGCTTGATGCATAACGCAGTGCTGGTTTGCCACTTTCGGCTGGCGTTTCATGTAAGGTATATTTGATTGGTGCATGAATGCCAGAAACAAAGGCTAGCTGTTTATGTTGATCTAAGCTAACTGGCGACCAATTTGATCCGCCTAGAATACCAGGGTAAACCACTTCCCCGGCAAAAGATGCTTTAGCAAACATATTTTGCTGCGGCACAAAGGCATCTGACTTTTTCAGTAGCGCGCCTGTTATGCGGTCATGAATATAAAACCAACCCGTTTTACTGGCTTGCCCAACGGCAGGAATCAATTCACCATTGTCTGCTTGGTAGTCAAATAGGACTGGTGGACTGGCTAAATCATACCCCCACAAATCATGCGGCACTTGTTGATAATGCCATTTACGCTCACCTGTATTGGCATCTAAGGCAATGAGCGATACGGTATATAAGTTATCACCTGGACGAGACACATCATTCATTTGTGGTGACGGGTTGCCTGTGCCGAAATAAAGAATATCATTTTCCGTATCAATCGCGGGCGTACTCCAAGCAGACCCCCCACCTAAACTAGCAGCATCTGGGTATTGTGATAATGCAGCTTTTTCGTCAGCTATGTCGCGGTCTAAAGTAATACCATCGACTGTTGTTAAGGTAAAATCGCCCTCCCAACCTTCTGATGGAATCGTATCAAACTGCCAAATTCGGTGGCCGTCATTAGCATCAAAAGCCGCTAAAAAACCAGGTCGGCCAAACCGTCCAGTCACACCGATCACAGCACCCAAAGGCGCATCTTCTCGTGGGCTATCAATATGCAAACCATAACCAACCCCTGTAATGCCAATCATCACTTTCCCTTTATACACCACAGGGGCCATGCCTATGCCAATCCCTGTGCCACCTGTAACTTTACGTGTTTTATTTGGGTCATCCTGATGTAAGTTTTCTTGTCCTTCACGGCTAATCGCCGCTTCAACGACATCGACATCCCAGACTTTTTCACCTGTTTTGGCATCTAATGCAATTAAACGTGCATCAACCGTGCCCATATAGACCTTGCCATCACTCACCGCAACCCCTCTATTTTGCGGCCCACAGCACATCTTCCAATCTTTGCGTCTATCATGCTCATATCGCCATAACTCTTCGCCTGTCACCGCATTCACAGCAACAACATGGTTAAATGGCAGAGAAAAATACATCACGCCGCCTTGCACAATAGGGGTCGTTTGATAACTCGCCACAACGCCACTATTATGTTGCCAAGCTAATTTAAGATTTTTCACATTAGCCACATTAATCTGATCTATCGGTGAAAAACGCTGACTACTAAAGTCACGGCCATAACTCGGCCAGTCTCCGCTGCTGCTCGACTCTGTATTATTTTCTGCGTGATTGCAACCCAGCAAGCCTGTTAAAATCAGTAATAGAATTGAATATGAACGTAGTTTTTTCATTTTAAACCTAATGTTAGCTAGCACGATGTATGAAGTATACAGGTTAGTATATACCAAAACAAAAAAAGTGGAAGCATATGAAGACAGCCATTGTGATTGGCGGCGGCATTGCAGGCTGTAGCACAGCATATGCATTAGCTAAGCGCGGGACGCATGTCACGTTAATAGAACGTCAAACAGCGCTTGCGCAAGGTGCCTCTGGCAATCCAGTTGCGATGCTATACCCCAAGTTTAATAGCGGCAAAAGCATCCTTAGTGATGTTGCGAGTGCAGGCTTCTCTTATACTCACTCACTCTTAAAGCAATGTTCGAATGCGCAACAGCTTTATGATATTTGTGGGCAAATACAGTTGGCATTTAATGCGCGTGAGCAAGCAAAACAGCAAGCCTCACTCAACAACAAAACAGCGCATACAGCAATCGAATGGTTGGACGCAGTGCAATTGAGCGAAAAAGCCAACATACCATTATCAATGGATGGCTTATGGTTACCAGAAGCTGGATGGGTTAAACCGCAGCAACTTTGCGCGCAACTTACGCAATCAGATAATATTCATTGCATTACAAACACTGAAGCTATTACTGTTCAACAAAACGTTTCACAATGGCAAGTCACGTTAGCCAAACAGTCACTCCTTGCTGATATTGTAGTGATTTGCAACGCGAACGATATCAAGCAGTTTCCGCAATGCCAACACATTGCCATCACTCCAGTGAGGGGCCAAGTCAACTTCTTCACAGAAAATGCGCTAAGCCAGCCAATGCATACAATTGTTTGTACAGACCACTATCTAAGCCCAGCTATTGATGGCATTCACGCTATTGGCACTAGTTATGCACCGAATGATTTAAACCCTAACCTTTCAGCAGAAGACACACAAAGTAACTTATCCGCACTCAATGCGATTTCAACCGCATTGTTTAATCAACTAGATTCATCCAGTGTGACTGGACGCGTAGCTTGGCGGAGTGCTACCAGAGATTATGTGCCACTCGCAGGCCAGCTCATCGATGAACAGGCACTTAGAAAAAAACCGCCTCGTTATAATGATAACCCTGCTGACTTGCCTTGGCTGACTGGTTTATATGTCAATGCTGGCCATGGGTCGAAAGGCATGATTACTGCCCCTATGTGTGCAGAACTGATAGCCAATCAAATTAATCAAGAACCTTTTGTCATTACCCATCGATTAGCTTCAGCGCTTAATCCAAGTCGTTTTTTATTGCGGGATATTGGCTTAAAACGAATGACACAAAATCTATTTACTTTTTAGATTAAAATAGCGCCATGGCTGACGTAAACAATTTAATTCAACAAGCACAAAACGCGCAAGCACAAGGTAACAACAGTAAAGCCTTAGATTACTTCCACCAAGCACTCTTGCAACACCCAGATGAAGTAAGCTTACAAGCTACTTGTGGCAATCTTTGTGTTCAATTAGGCAAGTATGAAGAAGCCGCTGGGCATTTCCGACGCATACTGCTGTTCAATAAAAGCCCTGAAGTGCGCAATGCGCTCTGCTATGCGTTGCAAGCGCTCGGGAACGAAGCGGATAACAGCCAACAATACGCGCTGGCTGAAGCGTGTTTTGAAGAAGCGTTATCACATCAACCTAACCATGCAGGCTATTGGTATAACTTAGGCAATGCACAACGTGAATTAGGAAAGCTCACGGCAGCAGTCACTAGCTTTCAACAATCCATTCAAGCAGACCCAAACAACGCTGATGCTTATAATAATTTAGGTAATGTGCAAAGAGAACTCGGTCAACTCGATGTCGCCATTAATCATTATCGTCAAGCATTGAAATTAAATCCGAATTTGCATCATGCCCTCGCACATTTAATCCATCAGAAGCAACATGTTTGCGAATGGCAAAGCACAGAAAATGAGGATTTAGCACAACAAATACAAACTGCACGTGCCTTAGTCTGCAGTACGCCAGCAGCACAAATATCGCCCTTCGCATTTTTAGCCATGCCATCAACAACGGCGGAAGAGCAAAAGCAATGTGCTAACCATTATGTAGCGCAAAACTACCAACAGCTTATCCAACTACGTGATAGCTTGTCATTCTCGCACCAGACTAAGAATAAGCAAAAGCTGCATATTGCCTACCTATCTGCAGACTTTCGCTTACACCCACTCGCCTTTCTAATTACATCACTAATTGAACACCATGATCGAAGTCGCGTTGAAGTGAGCGCCTATTCTTACGGCGCTAGTGATGACACTGACACAAGAAAAAGACTCATCAAAGCATTCGACCACTTTACCGATATTCGAATGCTCAATGATGTCGATGCTGCTAGCCAAATTAACCAAGACCAAGTAGATATCTTGATTGATTTAACTGGCTATACGCAAAGTAGCCGTACAGGCATCGTCGCATTGCGACCAGCAGCTATTCATATCAGTTGGCTTGGCTTCCCCGGCACCATGGGTAGCTACCAAGGCCAATCGTTATTTGATTACATCATTGCCGATGAAACAACGGCACCCAGAGCTGAAGACTTTACCGAACAAGTAATGTATCTACCCTGCTACCAACCGAATAGCCCACGCGATATGGCTGCAGAAAGTAGCAAAGCAAGCCACCAATTACCGAATGATAGTTTCATTTTTTGCAGCTTTAATCAAACATTTAAAATCACACCAGCCATCTTTGCCATATGGATGCGTCTGCTAAAAGCTGAACCCGCTAGCGTGTTATGGCTATTAGATTGCAATCAATGGGCAAAAAGCAATTTACAAAAAGAAGCCACACACGCAGACATTGACCCAAGTCGCTTAATCTTTGCCCCAAGAGTAACTGCCGCTGAACATATTGAAAGGCAGCGTCATGCGGATTTATTTATAGACACATTGCCCTATAACGCGCATACCACTGCTAGCGATGCGCTTTGGGCTGGACTCCCTGTGCTCACTTATCAAGGAGATACTTTCGCAGCAAGTGTAGCCGCTAGCATCTTAAAACAAGCCAAGCTGCCTGATTTAATCTGCTCCTCTTTAGCAGAATACGAAGAAAAAGCCTTACATTATGCGACGCACCCAGATGATTTAGTTGCAATAAAAAAACAACTAAACGATACAATCAAAACATCTAATTTATTTAATTCGGAAAAGTTTGCAAGATTACTGGAAACTCAATACCATGAAGCTTGGCAACGCTTTACAGCTAATACGCCGCAAGAAAATTGATAAACATTAGGATTATTTATGGCAGCATTTGATATCACACCAGTTCTTAACTTTATGGTCGAAAAAAGCGGCTCAGATTTATTTTTCAGTACAGCTGCAGCCATTCATTTGAGTATCGAAGGTGACACTGTTGCGATTAACAATCAAATCTTGCAACCTGGCATGGTCAAAGAAATTGCCTACGGTTTAATGAGCGACCAGCAAATCCAAGAGTTCGAACAAGAAATGGAATGCAACTTTGCGATTAGTAAAAAAGATGTTGGCCGTTTCCGGGTAAATGTCTTTAGACAACGTGGTGAAGTGGGTATGGTGATTCGCCATATCAAAACTGAGATTCCTAATTTTGAGGAACTGGGCCTGCCGACAGTGTTGCAAGAGTTAGTTTTGCGCAAACGTGGGCTCATGTTAGTTGTCGGTGCAACGGGATCAGGTAAATCAACCACCCTCGCCTCGATGATTGATCATCGTAATGCCACATCGAATGGCCATATCATTACGATTGAAGATCCGATTGAGTTTATTTACAACCATAAAAAATCAGTCGTAGACCAACGTGAAGTCGGCATTGATACGCACTCATTTGATAGCGCCTTAAAAAATGCTATGCGCCAAGCACCTAACGTCATTCTCATTGGTGAAGTACGTGATATGGACAGTATGCAACAGGCACTTGCTTATGCAGAAACTGGCCATTTATGCTTGGCAACCTTGCATGCAAACAACGCAAACCAAGCATTGGAACGTATTATTTCCTTTTTCCCACCAGAAGCAAAACATGGGTTATTACTCGGCTTATCCATTAACTTGGTTGGCATCGTGTCACAACGCTTAATCCCAGGAAAAGTGAAAAAACGGGTAGCGGCGGTTGAAGTACTCATTAATACCCCTTACGTTTCAGATTTAATTCAAAAACAAAGCCTTAGTGAAATGAAAGACATCATGGCCGACAATAATGACATTGGCATGAATACATTTGATCAGGCGCTGTTTAGGTTGTTTGCTAACGGTCAGATTGATGAGGAAAGTGCTTTAGCAAATGCTGATTCTCGTAATGACTTGTCACTGAAAATTCGTTTTGCCGCAGAGGGTGCAAAAGGCGGCTTTGAAGCCTAATGTTTAGTATTGGCTGCGGCGTATAAAGCAGCAGCCACAATCAATACACCGCCAATCCACTCATTGAATGCCATAACTTCATTTGCTAGAAAGTAGGCAGCTACTGCCGCTACCACTAGCTCAAACAAAAAAATAATCGACGCAGGCACGGCTGCGATATGTGTGACGCCATATTGCACAAACAAGGTTGCTGCAAACAACATCACGGCCACAAACACTATCGTCCACCAACCCATTGCATGCACCGCTGCAGGCAGCGCAAATCCATCAGGGATTAACAATAAACTTAACACCGAAACCAACACCACACCCAACCAAACGGCAAATGCTTTCGCTTGTAAGCTGATATGTGCAGACTTTCTTGTGATTACATTGGCAAGTGAAAACCCCATCCCCGCTGATAGCGCCAACCACTCTGCTGCATTATGTGGTAACGGCAAATGGCGATCGTGCGATGCATCATACAACATGACAAATGCACCCACCAATGCGATTAGAATCACAACAACACCTTTAAACCCAGCACGCTCTTTTAACCAAAAATGCGCTAAAAACAAAGTCCATACGGGTGATAAGTAAAACAGCAGCATCACCCGCATCACTTCGCCATCAATCACCGCTAAGACATAACTTAAATTAGTCCACCCAGCCGCCAGCATGAGCCAAACTAGGTTTTGAGGTAGGCTGATACGGCGCCAATACTTTGCAAACACCACGCCACCAATGAGCGCTGCAATGGCATAGGTGATTAAGCTAGACGCAATACCTGAAAAACCTGCCTGTGCTAATAAACGATAGGGGTACCAGATGATACCCCACGTCATTGCACCAAAAAGCAGTCCAAATACAGCAAAAGAGTTTTTATTCTTGCCGATGCTCACTATAATGTCACCTATGAATCAAAATTTAAACCTGCTGCAACCTTACCCGTTCCAGCGACTTCGTGATTTATTCGAAAATGTTACGCCCAATACGCAATATAACCCAATCAACTTGTCGATTGGCGAGCCTAAGCATAAAACGCCATCGATTATACAGGCGAGCTTAACTGATCACATAGCCGGCCTCTCCAATTACCCAACAACCATTGGCACACCAGCATTACGACAAACTATTGTTGATTGGCTAAGCCGCCGCTACAACATACCTGCGCTCGATCCAGCGACACAGGTTATCCCTGTGAATGGTAGTCGAGAAGCGCTATTCGCATTAGCACAAGCAGTGATTGATACAACAAGTACTGAAAAGCCTGTTGTCATTTCACCGAACCCGTTTTACCAAATTTACGAAGGTGCCGCTTTATTAGCGGGTGCAGAGCCCTACTTTATTAACACCTTGCCCGAAAGCCAGCATCGTATGGATTTTGCCAGCGTGCCTGAAAGCGTATTATCTAGGACACAACTGGTTTACGTCTGCTCCCCTGGCAACCCTTCGGGTAAAGTCATGTCACTCGCTGACTGGGAAGCCCTGTTTGCACTTGCGGATCAATACGATTTTGTCATTGCTGCTGATGAATGTTATTCAGAAATTTATTTTGATGAAACTTCTCCGCCGTTAGGTGCGTTGCAAGCCGCACATCAGTTGGGCCGTGATGATCGCAATTTAATTGTATTTAGTTCACTATCAAAACGTTCTAATGTACCAGGCTTACGCTCTGGCTTTGTAGCGGGTGATGCTGGTATCATTGCAAAATTCTTACTGTACAGGACTTATCACGGCTGTGCGATGAACCCAGCAACACAGGCAGCAAGTATCACAGCGTGGCAAGATGAGTCCCACGTCGTTGAAAATCGCAGCTTATATGCAGAAAAGTTTAATACCGTTGCGCCAATGCTTAAAGAAGTATGGCCCTCGGTTGAAATGCCCGATGCAGCGTTCTATTTATGGGTGCAAACTGGGCAAGACGATCAAGCAGTCGCAATACAGTTATACCGTGACCTTAACATCACCGTATTGCCTGGCAGTTTTTTAGCAAGAGAAGCACACGGCATAAATCCTGGTCAAGGTTTTATCCGGATGGCATTAGTAGCATCTTTAGATGAATGTGTTGAGGCAGCTCAACGTATTCAACAACTTTAATTTTTAATCAAATTTATTACACAATGAGGAGAGAAACATGAGTGAGAAAATTGTAATGCGTGTCGGTGAGGCATTAGTAGCAGGCGGCCCTTTAAATACAGCAGCTGAACCAGAAATCGCTATCGGCGAAATGGATGGGCCTATGGGTGTTGCCTTTGCTAACCAAATGGCAAATCAATCAACAGGCCACTCAAAAGTATTGGCGATTATGGATACAGATATCCAAGTACGTCCAGCAACATTAATGGTCAGCAAAGTAACGGTTAAAAGCACTGCTTACACCAACATTTTAATGGGTACTGTTCAAGGCGCGATTGCTAATGGTGTACTAGATGCTGTGCGTGAAGGCATTATCCCTAAAGAGAAAGCAAACGACTTAGGTATTATCGTTTCTGTTTGGTTAAACCCAGGTGTTGTTGGCCAGGAAGATTTAGACCATAAAGCGTTATTCGAAATTCACCGTAAAGCAACAACACTTGCGATTAAGAAAGCAATGAATAACGAGCCAAGCATTGACTGGTTATTAGAAAACCAAGAAAAAACGATTCACAAGTATTACCAAAGAGCATTAGACGCTAGCTAAATCTAGTCTTAAGACATTCATCTAAATCCATTAGATGCTTAGTTTTAGATAGCAAAACGCCAACTTCAAATGAGGTTGGCGTTTTTTATTCATTTCCAGCGGCAATAAAAGAGGCCACTTCTTGTTGCACTAATTGATTGATGTTTGACTGTAGGCAATCTATTGCGACGACATCCTCCATCCCGCGCAACCAGGTCAATTGTCGCTTGGCTAATTGCCTCGTCGCAAATACCCCTCTATCGCGCAATTCAGCAGCATCATACTCCCCATTTAGATGGGCAAGTACTTGACGATAACCAACGCAACGCATGGCGGTGGATTCTGCTGTTAGTGTTGGGTATTTTGCACAAATGGTTTTCACCTCATCGACCAAGCCTTCTGCCAACATTTGCTCAAACCGTTTTTCAATCCGTGCATGCAACATCTTCCTATCACTCGGCACCAACGCAATCTTTAGCAAGCGGTATGGCAGTTTCGTCTGCGATTGTTCGGTAAACAAAGTGGTCATGGTTTTACCCGTAATGGTATACACCTCCAATGCACGCTGTATGCGCTGCATATCATTTGGCTTTAACCGTGCGGCCGTTGCTGGGTCAATAACGCTTAATTTTTCATGTAATGCTGGCCAGCCATGCGTTGCTGCTTCAGCGTCTATGGCTTCTCGAACCTTAACATTCGCCTCTGGCAAACCACTCAACCCTTCTTCTAGCGCTTTAAAGTACAACATGGTACCGCCAACCAGCACTGGCACTTTATTTCTCGCTGTCATGTCTTGCATCAACTGCAGTGCATCTTTTCTGAAGTCTGCCGCCGAATAAGCAGTCGTTGGTGGTGTAATATCAACTAAATGGTGCGGTGCTTTAGCTAATGTTGCTGCATCAGGTTTTGCTGTCCCGATATTCATGTCTTGGAACACAAGCGCAGAATCCACACTAATCAGCTCAACTGGGAATTGTTGTTGCAATTCAACAGCAGCATTGGTTTTTCCGCTTGCGGTTGGGCCCATCAAAAAAATAGCGGGTGGAAATTTGTTATTCATACTGTTATTTATCAAATGAAGTTATATAATACCGCTAACATCATACATTCATGTAGCGCACGCTGCTTACATTCAATACAGAACTGGTGGTCAAATATGAATTTGGAAAAGGTAATTTTTGGTTTCTTCATTGTCTTGGCAATGACACTCAATTTTGGGTTCTTCCTAGGCGAGATTGACAACATCAACCATCACCATGTGTATGAATTATACGCTGCAATAATCGTCAGTTTAATTGCAACAGTGTTGAAGTTTGGTGACCGTACACAATTAGGTGCAATATTGCTCTCTACCAGCCTAGCAGCCGACTTGCAGCTTATTACCGCAGCCATCATCTGGGCAGCCTTAGAAGGCTCAATGGAAGTTAAAAACATGACTGTCTACATTGTTTCATTGTCAGGCGGTGCTTTAATGGCTAACTTTGTATCGGTTATTTTGCTTATTTCAGAAACGATTACCCAACGCCGTTAAGATAAATAAGCCGGTGACTGCTACAACAAACGCTAATCGCAAACATGAATAGCATTCTCTTTATGATTCTGCGCCGTTTAAGGCGCCCGCTTATCCTCATCATTGTGAGTTTTGCCGTCGCAACACTGGGCTTAACACTAATGCCAGGCATCGACGACAAAGGTCAAGTCTGGCATATGAGCATCTTCCAAGCTTTTTATGTCATTAGTTATACCGCTAGCACCATTGGCTTTGGTGAAGTACCTTATCCATTTAGTCAGGCACAACGCCTATGGATGACATTCTCTATTTACCTAACCGTCATTCCTTGGTTCTATGCAGTCGGTAAAATCGTGACATTACTACAAGATGTCAGTTTGCGCGAAGCATTAACAGCAGAACGGTTTGCTAAAAGCGTCCGACAACTACAAGAACCATTTTTCATCTTGTGTAGCTATGGGCAATCTGCAAGCCTGCTGGCAAAAATATTAGATGACAAAAACATGCGCGTCGTGATTGTTGAAAAAAACCAAGACCGCTTAAATGACCTCGCGCTCAGCGACAAACGAAACACCATTTTAAGCTTATGTGCGGATGCAAAATTACCAGAAAACCTAATTCGCGCTGGCATCAACAACCCCTACTGTAGCGCTGTCGTCACCTTAACTGATAACGATGATGTTAACCTCGCAGTCGCGGTTTCTGTAAAGTTAATGAAACCAAACTTAAAGGTGATTGCCAGAGCTGAACGCGCTGATATTGCCGCCAACATGGCATCGTTTAGAACCGACCATATCATCAATCCATATGAGTTGTTTGGCGATCAACTCGCGATGCGTGTCCATGCATTAGGCACTTACATCCTACACCAGTGGTTAACTGGCATCCCGGGTGACACACTGCCACCACCGGAGAACCCACCAAGAGGTAACTGGGTTGTTTGCGGTTATGGTCGCTTTGGTAAATCTGTTGTCGAAAACTTAGAGCGTGAAAACTTAACAACCACGATTATCGAAGCCATGCCTGACTTGACTGAATGTGCAACTTGCGTTGTTGGCAGCGGCACAGAAGCCAAAACATTATTAGAAGCTGACATCGAGAATGCATGTGGCATTGTCGCAGGAACGGACAACGATATTAACAACCTATCGATTGTCATGACAGCGAAAGAATTAAACCCCAATTTATTCTTGATTATTCGTAAGAATAATCGCAGCAATAGTGCACTATTCAAGAAGTTCAGAGCTGATATCACGATGCAGCCAACGGATATTATTGCGCACGAATGTCTAGCGCATATGCTCACACCACTCTTAGCAGAGTTTCTGACCTTAGTCCGCAACCAAGACAATCAGTGGGCTAACAACCTCATTACTCAGCTGGTAGACATTGTCGGCGAGACGGTACCAGAAACCTGGGATATCACCATTGATGACAAAAAAGCCACAGCAATTAGTGAATATATTGATACTGGCATGATTGTTAAAATAGAAAACTTATTGCTTGACCCTGCAAATCGCGAAAAAGAGCTAGCGTTGGTACCATTACTACTATTTAGAGATGGTAATGCTATGCTAGTGCCTGAACTAGATACGCCAGTCATTATGGGCGACCGTATCTTGTTCTGTGGTACCTATGATGCCAAAGCGGCCATGAGCAGCTACCTTAACAATAGCAAATCATTTAATTACATTATGAATGGCCTAGAAGTGCCAGATAGCTTTGTTTGGCGCTTAGTGAAAAGCCTAACAGCATCCTAACGCCACCACTTACTGGCCTCGCATAAACATTTTATCTAAGTCTGCCATACTCACTTGGAACCAAGTGGGCCGCCCATGATTACATTGTCCCGAACGCTCGGTTGCTTCCATATCTCTTAATAAAGCATTCATTTCTGGAATGGTTAGGCTGCGGTTCGCCCGCACAGCTGCATGACAGGCCATCGTACCTAACAACGCATTACGCTGGTCCGTCAGCACACGGCTCGCACCATATTCACTCAACTCACGCAAGACATCGCGTGCAAGTGAAACGGCATCTGCCTTCTGCAATAAAGTTGGCACGGCACGTACTGCGAGTGTCGAAGGTGATAGTACAGCGATATCAAATCCCAGCTGCGTTAATGTGTCTTCCCCATTGACCAAAGCTTCATTCACAGTAGCCACCTCTAAGCGGTCCGCATTAAAGCTTACGGGTATTAACAACGGCTGCATGGGCACTGCTTGGCTATCAAGCGCTTGCTTTAAACGCTCATACATAATGCGTTCATGTGCAGCATGCATATCAACCACCACCAGCCCTTGTGCATTTTGTGCCAACACATAAACACCATGAAGCTGTGCCAAAGCAAACCCGAGAGGATGGCTTTCCGCATCATCTGTCTCCATTGTTTGGTGGTTGGCGGCCATGTCACCGCTCGATGCAGTTGCGCCCACAGACAAGTTGTTATTTGCAATTGCATCGCTTGTGGCATAACCGGTCTGCTGAGGTGGTTGCTGATTCGCACCGTCGTACAATTTTTGATAAAAGTCTGGTGTCTGATTGGCCGAAAGTGGCATCTGTGACTGATATTTCGGGTAATTGGCGTGACCTTCGGCTGTAAAAGGGTTGTGCTGTGCCTGACCTGCAGTGACCGCATTCGATTCACCCGTGGGAATCGCCAGTACTTTATTCAAAGCATGGAAGATAAACTGGTGAATTGCCTGACTATCCCGAAAGCGTACTTCTGTTTTCGCTGGGTGCACATTAACATCGACTAGAGTAGGATCAAGCTCTAAAAACAGCACAAATGCAGGATGTCGGTCATGGTGCATCACATCTTGATAAGCTTGTCGAATCGCATGTGCAATCAGCTTATCTCGCACGAAACGGCCATTGACATAGACATATTGCGTATCACGACGGTGACGATTATAAGTCGGCTTCGCCGCCACACCCCATAACCGCAAATTTGCAGCAGTTTCATCGACAGCTACTGTTTCTGCGGCAAACTCAGCCCCTAAGACTTCTTTGAAACGTTTGTTTGGCTCGGAAGCTGCATAACGACTAATGGTTTTGCCATTATGACTTAAACTCAACGCAACATCTGGTCGAGATAAAGCAACACGAGTATACGCCTCCTCACAGTGGCCAAACTCTGTGGCCTCTTTTTTGAGGAATTTACGGCGTGCTGGCGTGTTGAAATATAAGTCGTTGACCTCAACAACCGTACCTTCATCTAAGGCTGTTGGTTCTATTGCTGAGAGTTCACTACCATTAGAATAAATTAACCACGCATGTTTTGCACTTTGCTCACGGCTTAACACTTGCGCCCGAGATATCGATGCAATACTTGCTAATGCTTCGCCTCTAAAACCTAAACTCGCGACGGATTCCAAACCAGCTAGGCTATCAATTTTACTCGTTGCATGTCGTGTTAACGAGAGCGCTAAATCATCTTTACCAACCCCAACACCATTATCCGCCACCCTTAGCTGCTTGATACCGCCTTGCATCAAGCTCACTTTAATATCGCTACTCTTTGCATCTAAACTATTTTCTAGTAGCTCTTTTAAAGCAGATGCAGGTCGCTCAACGACCTCCCCTGCGGCAATTTGGCTAATCAGCTGGTCTGATAATACTTTAATGCGTGAAACCATAATCCTAAAGGTTTTTCCTCGTCAATCTGAATATGCCTTTATTAGGCATTAGGTACAGTAACAATGCAATTGCGCCCAGCTTCTTTTGCTTCGTACAATGCTTTATCTGCACGTGCAATGGTTCTATCTGCAGAGTCATGAATTTCATGCTGTGCAATCCCAAATGAAGCCGTTACTTTCAGTGATTCATTGTCGACAACATGTTCATGTTTTTCTAGTGCAAGGCGAAGCCGCTCAACAAGGATCTGCGCCGCTTCTAAATCGGTCATAGGTAAGAATAGTAAAAACTCTTCTCCACCATACCGGGCAACAATATCGCCTTGTCTCACCCCGTTGGATAAAAGCTGCGAAACCGCTTTCAGCACTTCATCTCCCGCCACATGGCCGTAGTTATCATTAACATCTTTAAAATGATCAATATCCAGCAATACAAAGCAACAGTCCAACTGGTAGCGACGCACTTCAGGCAGCTTCTCTTCGATTCTTTCAAGGATATAGCGACGATTAAATAGCCCTGTTAATACATCATTAGCCGCCAACATTTTCAACTGTTCCTGTGTGTCTTGTAGTTCTAAGTTCCTTTTAATAAAACTTTCATTCGTTTTTGCCAGTTTATCGTTTAATGTTCTTAATTCTTCAACATAGCCGACATTCAACAAACGGTACTCTACCTGGCTGCGTACATGCTGACTCATGAGCCAACCAAACATCAACGTGACAGTGATGAGGCCAAATAAACCAAAAAACCACCAAGCAAATGTCTCAAAATTGGCAAACAAATACCATGCGCTTACACAGGTCACACTAACAATAAAGGCCACCAAGCCCTTAAAAGAAGGTGCCTTCGAGGCCGCTGAAAGTGCAATAACAACCGCCACTACTGATGCTACACGATAAGAACCTGCTTCAGCATCAAAAGGCGCCGCTAGGATGAAAAAAGCAGACCCCCAAGCTAAACCACTCAGGATATGTAAGAAGTGTTGCCTGCGTCTAAAAAACTTGATTTGATAACTTGGCAAATCATGATTGAATTGAAATGAAGTGTAAATAATGTAGATATTAATAAAAAAGATACACAATATCCAAGCAATGATATTTTCTCTCGCTGCAACAAGATAAAAACTAGCAGCAAGATATAAAGCCAATATCAGTGAGCAATAAACAGCAATGCGTGACTGCTGTAAATAGATTTCGAGTAAGCCAAAGTCAATGGCATCCTGCATATTAAGCTTATTGATATTCACGCCCTAACGCCCGCCCGTATCTACTCGTGCTAACGCAGGGTTTGCCGCAAAATATTTCTTAACGCCAAGTAAAATAGACTTAGCCAATTTTGTTTGGTGGCGACTATTGTTTAGTTTTTTCTCTTCCTGTGGATTACTAATAAATGCTGTTTCTACCAGAATAGACGGAATATCTGATCGCAACACAGCAAACCCCGCTTGCTCCACATGTTTTTTATGCAATCTATTTACTTTACCAACATGACCTAGTACTGCTTTACCCAACTTCAAACTATCATTAATGGTCGCAGCTAGTGTTAAATCGATTAGTGTTTTCGTGAGTAGTGGGTCTTTATTTTTCAAGCTAACACCACCAATAAGATCAGACTGGTTTTCTTTTTTCGCCAAATAACGTGCCGTCCTACTAGAAGCGCGACCTTCAGACAACACGAATACTGATGAGCCACGTGCTGATGATTTGGTGAATGAATCAGCATGAATCGAAATAAATAAATCAGCCTTCATCTTACGTGCTTTGATGACCCGTCGTCCTAAAGGCACAAAATAATCTCCATTACGGATCAACACACCGCGCATATTAGGTTCTGCATCAATCTGTTTTTTTAATTTTTTAGCAATTGCCAAAGTAATATGTTTTTCACGACTGACCTTACCTATCGCCCCTGGATCTTCACCACCATGCCCCGCATCAATTGCAACTGTGATGACACGCTTTTTCTTTGGCTTGGTCTTTTTAACTACTTGTTCCGGTTTATCTTTAGTGGCTGGCGGTATAACAGCTGGTTTAGCTTGTTTACCTTCACCATATTCAAGGTCCTTAAGCATTGCCATTAATGGGTCTTTTAGTGGAATAATGTCTAGTACTAATCGGTGCTTATACTCCCCCGCTGGCTTTAAGGTGAACACGTTGAAATTCACAGTTTGTTTTAAATCAACAACAACACGCACAACATTCGCTTGATAAGCAGCGATACGTACTTTCTCAATATAAGGGTCTTCCGCCGCCACCTTCGCAGAAAGCGCATTCAATACGCTATTCAACCTAATATCCTCAATATCTAAAACGATACGCTCGGGATTCTTCAGCGTGAAGGTTTGGTATTTCAATGGTTGCCCAGACTCAAAAGTCACTCTTGTATAGTCCTCAGCAGGCCAAACACGCGTTGCGGTGACTTCAGCAGTGGATTGCGTTGCAGCACTCGCACTTAGGGCGATTAACAATAATACAAATTTTAGAAAAAATGACTTAACCATACATCCTTACACAATTAATAACGCAGCACTGTTAATGTGCGCCCATCTGCTTGTTCACTATTATTCAATAAACTTAATTTAACATCAAAACTCGGTGTTGGCAGAATACGTTCAGCTTTTTCTGGCCACTCAACAAGACAAACGCTGTCTTCATTAAAATACTCATTAAAACCCGCCGCATACCATTCATCCTCATCTATAAATCTATATAAATCAAAATGATAAAGATTAAATCTCGAAACCACATAAGGTTCTACTAATGTATACGTTGGGCTTTTCACCTTACCTGCATGACCTAAGCCTTGCAACACACCACGCACAAACGTTGTTTTGCCAGCACCCAAGTCTCCGTGCATATAGACCACAGCGCCTGCATTTAGTTGTTTAGAAAATTCACGCCCAGCTTGTAAGGTTGCCGCTTCATCAGCTAATTCAAGTGTAAAATGCTTATCCATGACAGACAATACCCAAAATAGTAACGTTTTTACGGCACTTGCGGCCGACATTAAACGTTGGGGAAACGAGCTGGGTTTTGCTGACATTGGCATCACCGACGTCGATTTGTCCAAAGCGGAAGCAGCACATCAAGAATGGGTGAAAAAAGGCTTTCATGGTGAGATGGATTATATGGCAAAACACGGCACTAAGCGAACACGTCCTACCGAATTGGTGCCAAATACAATCCGCGTGATATCAGCCCGTTTAGATTACCTACCGCCTAAGGCAAAAGATAGCTGGCAAGTAATTGATGAAAGCAAACAAGCCTTTATTTCTCGCTATGCGCTTGGCCGCGACTATCATAAGGTCGTCCGTAAAAAGTTACAAAAACTATGCACACAAATACAAGAAGCCGTGCACGATGTTGAGTATCGTGTATTCACCGATAGCGCACCAGTTCTAGAAGTAGCGCTGGCTGAGAAGTCAGGCCTAGGCTGGCGTGGGAAACACACGCTACTCATCAACAAAGATCATGGCTCTTGGTTTTTTTTGGGTGAAATTTACACAAACCTACCTTTACCCGTTGATACGCCAGCTAGTAATCATTGCGGCAGTTGCACTGCCTGTATCGACGTTTGCCCAACAGCAGCCATTACCGCACCCTATGAAGTCGATGCTAGGCGTTGCATTTCTTATCTCACGATTGAACTAAAACATAGCATTCCAGTGGCATTTCGGCCTTTGATTGGTAACCGTGTTTATGGTTGTGATGATTGCCAGTTAACCTGCCCTTGGAATAAGTTTGCCGAAACTAGCCAAGAAGCAGATTTTCATGTTCGTCACGGACTTGATGATATTAGCTTGGTTGACTGTATGAGTTGGTCGGAGGAAACGTTCAAACAAAAAATGGCTGGTAGTGCTATTTATCGTATCGGCTATGAGCAATGGCTACGCAATATCGCAGTAGGTCTCGGCAACGCACCGAGCAAGCCCGACGTGATTCAAGCGCTAAAAAAACGCAGAAACCAAGCCAGCACACTGGTCAAAGAACATATCGACTGGGCACTAGCACAACATCAAGCGTCTGCTTAAATGAGTAGCTATGCCGCTTTCGCTTTTTGGACAAGCTGATTTCCAGCTACCCTAAACTGATTTCTACCACCCTCTTTCGCTATGTAAAGTGCCTCATCAGCTGCTTTAATGAGCTCTGATTGCGTTTTGCCATGTTGAGGGTACATCGCAATACCCATCGAGATGGTAATTTGCCCCAAAGACTGGCTATGTAGTTGCAATTCTAAATCACGTGTCGCTTCTAACAGCACCTGCGCTCGTTTCGCCGCTGATTGTTGATCAATTTCGTTCAGCACTAAAGTAAACTCTTCACCACCATACCGACAACTAATATCTTCACCGCGCACCATACTCGCGAGTAAATGACCAAACTTTTTAATCACATAATCTCCAGCGTCATGCCCGTAGGTATCATTGAACACTTTAAAATGGTCAATATCAATCATCATAACGGCCATCTCACTCTTCTTACGTTCTGCACGAGTCAACTCTCGTGAGAAAGAGTCGTCCAGATAGCGTCTGTTATATAGCGTCGTTAATGGGTCACGAATCGCTTGCTGTTCTAATTTCACTCTTAAATTCAGATTAGAAATTGTGAGGCAAAGTTGCTCAGTAATCGTATAAATCTTATTTTGGAAAGAACTGCTATTAAAGGTTTCTTCGTTGGCCCCAATATGTAACGCGCCAAGCGAAACACCTTGTGATTGCAATAATACACACTGAACGGCATCTCCATCTTCAATATCTAAATGGTTGCAGCTAATCTCCATGCCATGGTTTTTAGACAGGTGCACCCCACCTCGCCGGAAACCCCAACAATCTCTTGGCTGGAAACGTTCATCCCCTGGCCATGTAGCTCCCCAAGTAGCAATCACCTCAATCGTATCTAAGGAAGGGGGAGAAACTGCCAGCGCACCAAAGGTATGCTCGCCAAATAAATGGCCACACATACTTGAAATAATACCGACTAATTCATCGCGGGATTCACATGTCGTCAACGCTTGACTAAACTTCTGAATCAATTCACTATTTTCAGACTGTTTATTCAAGCAATCTAATGTTTTCTGTTGCTCACCAAGCAATTGACGCTCTCGTTTAATATGCTGATAAACGTAGTAGTTAACACCTAAAAAAACGACGAACACTACAAAGATGATCCGCATGAGTTCATCATGCAATATAGCCAAATCTTTATCAAAAATAGATGTTGGTGTGGCAATCCGGATATAGCCAGAAAAGTTATCTCCCTCGTAACGTTTTGCAACATACATTAATTCTTTATCAATTGTGCTGCTGTGCCGAATAGACTGCCCTGCTTTGAACAAAGTCGCACTAAGGACTTCAGGCCGATCAGCATGCGTCTCCATGGTATGCACCTCGCTCACACCCAACCATGAATCCGCTAGGACTTTTCCAGCGTCACTTATCACCGTAATTCGGAAATCCTGATTCCCGCCAATACCACTGATAAATTGATTGACACTGACTGGCGTAGGTTTAATCGCTAGTTTTTCTAGTGTATGTGCAATGGTGTCCGCCTGAGCGCTTAAGTCTTTAATCTCAAGCTCGTGCATCCACCCTTCTGTTTGCTGCTCTAAGTAACTGGTAAATGAAAGAAGCACCGCAACAGAGCATAGGAAAACAGCCGTTAGAATGCTAATTTGCTTATACTTATTAAGTAGGCTCCAAATACTGTTAAGCTTCAACAGTTTCAAGCTATTTTTTTTATTTTGTAATGTCATCGATTGCAACTCTATTCAGTGGTTAGTAACTTGATTACGGCAAAAAAAGTAGTAACTTGAATATTGAAAGTTGCTTACAACTCACCGTAAAAAAATAGCAAAAAAAGGAAAGCAGCCATTCACGCAAGGCTTAGGTTTGTCTCAAGTCAAGAAAATGACATATATGGTCATAATCAACCGCTTAAATAAAGGAATTGGTTATAGTTTTGCTATAATAAGTGTCGAAATAAGGTTTTTATGAGTTTTGTACTCTTTTGTAACAGCAATAACTTAATTCATAATTAAAATAAATTATTTACATTCATTAGAAAAAAATAGATCAATAAATGGCAAGATTAACCCAACACCCTAGCTGGAAAGCATTATCAGAACACCAAGCCGCAATACTCCCGCAACAAATGCGAGATTTATTTGCAGCAGACCCAGAAAGATTTAATAAATTCAGCATCACGCTCGATGATTTATTACTGGACTATTCAAAACACCGCATCACTGAAGAAACCCTAACTTTACTGTTACAAATCGCGCGTGAAGCAAAAGTTGAAGATTGGCGAGAACGCATGTTCTCAGGTGAAAAAATCAACATCACCGAAGACCGCGCAGTATTACATACCGCCTTACGTAACCGCAGCAACACACCCGTCTTGGTAGATGGAATTGATGTCATGCCAGAGGTAAATGCGGTACTTGCACAAATGCGCACATTCTCAGAGAAGGTGCGGAGTGGCGAATGGAAAGGCTTTACTGGCAAACGTATCACCGATATTGTCAATATCGGTATTGGTGGCTCGGACTTAGGGCCTGTCATGGTTTGCGATGCATTGAAGCCCTATGCTAGTCCAGACTTGAATGTACACTTTGTCTCCAACATTGATGGCGCGCACTTAAACCGCGCATTAGAGCAATGCGATGCTGAAACAACGCTATTCATCGTTGCCTCTAAAACATTCACGACACAAGAAACCATGACCAATGCACACTCTGCAAGAACTTGGTTTCTAAACGCTGCAAAAGATGAACAACACGTTGCCAAGCACTTTGTCGCTTTGTCGACCAATGCCAAAGCCGTATCAGCCTTTGGCATTCACGAAGATCAAATGTTTGCTTTCTGGGACTGGGTCGGTGGCCGTTACTCATTATGGTCAGCGATTGGCTTGTCTATCGCACTATATGTTGGTATGGATAATTTTGAAGCACTATTGGCCGGTGGCCATGAAATGGACAACCACTTCAGAACCGCGCCATTAGAAGAAAACATGCCTATTCTATTAGCATTGATTGGCATTTGGTATAACAACTTCTTCCATGCGGATACGCATGCAATCCTACCGTACGATCAAAGTCTATCGCGCTTTGCTGCCTACCTGCAGCAAGCAGACATGGAGAGTAACGGTAAATTTGTTTGTCGTGATGGCACACGCGTACACTACAAAACAGGCCCAGTCATCTGGGGTGAAGCAGGCACTAATGGGCAACATGCGTTTTACCAATTGATTCACCAAGGTACGCCAATTGTCCCAGCAGACTTTTTAATGCCTGTACATAGTCACCACAAAGTGGGTACAAACGGACATGAGCACCATAAAATCTTATTGGCTAATTTCTTAGCGCAAACACAAGCTTTGATGCTAGGCAAGACGAAAGAAGAAGCGAGAGCTGAACTTGAACAACAAGGCTTATCAGGCGACGCATTAGAGAAGCTACTGCCACATAAAGTGTTCGAAGGTAACCGCCCGACAACCTCTATTATGTTTGATAAATTGACGCCAAATACACTTGGCAAACTCATTGCCCTTTATGAGCATAAAATTTTCGTTCAAGGCATTATCTGGGACATTAATAGCTACGACCAATGGGGTGTGGAGTATGGTAAACAGATTGCAAGCCAAATTCTACCGCAGCTTATTAGCGATGAAGATGTCACCAATTATGATAGTTCAACCAACGGGCTGATTAACTACACCAAGCACAAAGGCTTGTAAAACAGACGCTCTTCATCAACAAAAAAGCTGGCAATGCCAGCTTTTTTGTTGATGATCACATTGCTCCGGTTAACGCAATGTTGGCCCTTGAGAAGCCACATCTAAACCAACATGCTTAGCAATGCTCGCACCTAACTGTTTAGCAAAGCGATCCGCAAAGCTTTCTTGATAGGTGAAATCAACTATTTTCTCTTGTTTAACCACCTCTCTCGCCACATAACTAGCACTACCAAAAGCATCTGCTAAACCCAGCTTAATGCTTTTTTCACCACTCCAAAATAAACCGCTAAATGTATCCTCGTTTTCTTTTAAACGGTCGCCACGTCCCTCACGCACCACCGTTTTAAATTGCTCATGAATTTCATTTAACATCGATTGCGCAAAAGCAGTGTGCTCTGGGTTAACTGGTGAAAATGGATCTAACATGGCTTTATTCTTACCTGCTGTTAACAAGCGGCGTTCTACGCCCAGCTTTTCCATTGTGCCTGTAAAACCATAGCCATTCATCAAGACACCAATTGAGCCAACGATACTGGCTTGATCAACATAAATTTTATCGGCAGCAGCGGCAATATAATAGCCACCAGACGCGCAAATATCTTGCACCACCGCATACACAGGGATTTCAGGATGCAGTTTTTTATAGCGCTGCACTTCATTATTAATCATGCCCGCTTGCACAGGGCTCCCGCCAGGACTATTAATGCGTAAAATAACACCTTTGGTGCCTTTATCTTCATAGGCATCTTTTAAGCTACTGGCAACCGCATCAGCATTCACTTCCCCGCCTGCTTGAATCACGCCAGCAATATCGATTAAGGCTGTATGTTCAGTGGAAATAGCGGCGCCGTCTTTCACAAGCCAGCCGACAGCATAAGCCAATAGCGTAAATAAATATAAAAACATCAGCAGCTTAAAAAAGATGCCCCAGCGCCTTGCGGTTTTTTGTTCTTTTAAACTAGACATCGCTAGCTTCTCAATCATATCTTTTTGCCAAGCGTTATCTTGTGCTCTTGTATCTTCTGCCATGATGCTTCCTGTGATTACTCTCTTTAAATTATTATTTGATTCAATCTTTTTCTAGGTGAATGATAATCCGTTCACCCTCTTCTGTCACGGCCAAAGCTTGCAATTGTTTGCCCTTGCAAGGTCCATAGACACAATGACCTGTATTAGGTTCATAATGTGCGCCATGCGTTGCGCAAATTAAAAAATCTCGGTCCACCGTAAAAAACTCACCCTCGTTCCAGTCTAACTCGACTGGCATATGGGCACATTGATTCACATAAGCATACACTTGGTTTTGATAACGTATGGCAAAGCCAGTTGCGTGTTCACCTAGTTGCGGAATATCAAAGCGTAGCCCTGTTGATTTCTCTTGTAAGTCTGCACTATTCAGCTGAATCGTTTTATTAGGCATTGTTCAACAACCAATCACTTAATTCACTAAACTGCTTAAAAATACCTTTAGGATCCAAGGCTAGTAGTTTCTCACTACTGTGCGCACCATACGTCACTGCCAATGCTTGCACGCCAGCATTTTTCGCCATTTGCATATCATAGGTGCTATCTCCAATCATCAATGTTCGTTCTGGCGTGACAACACAGTAATCCATCAATTCATCCAGCATCTGTGGATGTGGTTTAGAAAAGCACTCATCAACAGTACGTGTTGTCTGAAAGTAATTCGCAATACCAGAGCGCTCTAATGCCATATTAAGACCACGTCGTCCTTTACCCGTTGCAACAGCTTGTTTATGGCCTCGACGACTGAGCTCTGCAATCAATGCCGTGGCACCATCAAACAATGGAATGGTTTGCTCGCCAGCAAAATAGTTTTTCCGATACTGCAACGCTAATGCTTGTGCTTGCTCAGCAGAAATATCGCCGAACAATACGTTAATTGATTGGCTTAAACCCAAACCAATCACATTTCTCGCTTCTGTTAATGCCAACTTAGGCAAACCAACCTGCTCTGCCGCACGAACAAGTGCGGCCGCTATCATGCCCGTGGAGTCAGCCAAGGTGCCATCCCAATCCCAGACAATCAAATCAAATTGTTTTTTCATTTATCTTTCATCACCTTTAAAACAACTCACTTTTTCGTTAATGACTGCATGAAAGCCGCCAAATCTTTAGGGATAGCCGCTTGTAAACGCAGTCGCTCACCCGATAAAGGATGCTGTAATTTTGTTTCAGCAGCATGTAAAAACATCCGCTTTAACCCTTGTTTTTGTAACTGCTTGTTTAATGCAAAGTCCCCATACTTATCATCCCCTAAAATTGGGAAGCCTAAATGAGCCAACTGTACTCTCAATTGGTGCGTACGGCCTGTCACCAACTTGGCTTCTAACAAACTAAACCCTTCGAAAGATTGCTTTAAATAAAAAACCGTCTCTGACACTTGCGCTTCATTACGTTTGTCTTTCTTTTTATCGGTCACCACATTCACACGCCGCTCGCCTGATGGCAGCACATATTTTTGCAAATCGAGGACAACACGTTTTTTCTGTTCTTGCCACTCACCCGCCACCATCACGGCATACCGTTTATCTGTTTGATTCGCGCGTATAGCCTTGTGCAGTGCGACTAAAGCAGTTCTTTTTTTTGCGAGCAATAGCAAACCAGACGTTTCGCGATCCAACCGATGCACAAGCTCTAAAAATTTTGCTTGCGGCCGCTCTAAGCGTAACTGCTCAATCACACCACGACTAATCCCACTACCGCCATGTACTGCGACGCCTGCAGGCTTATCAATCACAAGCATTGCCTCATCCTCGAACACAATAACTTCATTAAATTTTGCAATGGCTGGCGCAGACACTGGTTTCTTATTCACAGATTCCGATACGCGGATCGGAGGCACTCGCACAATATCATGTAAGTTTAATTTACGCCCTGCACTGACACGCCCTTTATTCACACGCACTTCACCGCTGCGTAAAATACGGTAAATATGACTTTTCGGTACGCCTTTTAGCACTTTTGCTAAAAAATTATCGATGCGCTGTCCTTCACTGGCTTCATCAACCAATATTTTCGCTGCAGAATGTGCACTAACTTGTTTATTTTCACTTACTTGTGTCATATATTTTGCTTAAAAGCTTAATAAAGCCTATACTCTACCAATCGTTAATATATATTAGAAAAAACTATTACAGCGATACTAAAATAACTTTAAAGTGCATTAATCACTTCAAGCGTATTTTAGTTTAAAGAATATTTGGTTAATACCGCTCGCCATATTAAGTAGCGATAAAATAATTGCGCTCTAGCCGCCGCAGATTAAATAAAATTAAAGTGCGACTAAAGTTTGCTGAAGACCCAATTTTAACGAATTTATGCTAATTAAGCATGAGTTTTTAAGTTTATTTTAAGTGAGATTTTAATTAACAATACGATGTAAACGTCACAATAGCTACGTTTATACTGTGGTGTGTTACACACCATAAATGCGTTATTAAAATTAAGTATAAGATTGTTTCGCTAAAATAACGACTTAAGTCAATTGGTCACTCACTTAATTGAGTGCCTTGACGCTGCCAGCATTGCTGGCACCAATGTGCCTTCGCAACTTTAATCACCACAAAAATCTGCCCCGCTGAGCGTGGGAGTATTCAATGAAACGCATGTTATTTAATGCAACGCAGTCAGAAGAACTACGCGTTGCAATTGTCGATGGTCAAAAATTAATTGATTTGGACATCGAGCACACTGGAAAAGAACAAAGAAAAAGCAATATCTACAAAGGGATTATCACCCGCATCGAACCATCTTTAGAAGCGGCTTTTGTCGACTATGGTCAAGAGCGACACGGCTTCTTACCATTTAAAGAAATTTCTCGCGCCTACTTCAAAAACAAGCAAGATGGTGGTAGCAAACCGCGCATTCAAGATGCGATTAAAGAAGGACAAGAGCTGATTGTTCAAGTTGATAAAGATGAGCGTGGTAGTAAAGGCGCCGCTTTAACAACTTACATTTCACTAGCTGGCCGTTATTTAGTCTTGATGCCAAATAACCCTCGTGGTGGTGGCGTTTCTCGTCGCGTCGAAGGTGAGGAACGTAATGAGCTCAGAGACACTATGGCTCAACTTGAAATGCCAAAAGGCATGAGCATCATCGCACGTACAGCAGGCATTGGCCGTACCGCAGAAGAATTACAATGGGATTTAAACTACCTTTTACAACTGTGGACTGCTATTGAAGATGCATCCAACCTACAAAAAGGCGCTTTCTTAATCTACCAAGAAGGTAGCTTGGTCATTCGCGCTATTCGCGACTACTTTAGTGCTGACATTGGAGAAATCTTAATCGATACGGCAGACGTCCATGAACAAGCCGTCCAATTCATGGACCATGTGATGCCGGCGAATGTATCAAAAGTCAAACTATACGAAGACGAAACACCCCTATTCTCTCGCTTTCAAATCGAGCACCAAATTGAAACGGCTTTTTCTCGTGAAGTGCGTCTACCTTCTGGTGGCGCAATCGTCATTGATCATACAGAAGCACTTGTATCGATTGATGTTAACTCAGGCCGCTCGATTAAAGGCGCGGACATTGAACAGACCGCATTCAACACCAACCTTGAAGCTGCAGAAGAGGTTGCACGTCAACTTAGACTGCGTGACTTAGGTGGTTTAGTGGTTATTGACTTCATTGACATGGAGAAGCAACGTAATCAGCGTGAAGTTGAAAATCGCATCCGTGATGAACTCCATGCCGATCGTGCGCGCATTCAAACAAGCAAGATCTCTCGCTTCGGTTTATTAGAGCTATCACGCCAACGTTTACGCCCTAGCCTAGGTGAAGGTAATCATGCACCTTGCCCTCGCTGTCATGGCACAGGCCATATCCGTGGTATCGAATCAACAGCGCTGCATATCTTACGTATCACGCAAGAAGAAGCCATGAAAGATAACAGTGCCATTATTCAGGTACAGTTGCCAGTTGATGCGGCAACATTCTTATTGAATGAAAAACGTGCTGACATTCATAAAATTGAAGAATTAATGGGTGTAGAAGTCATCTTAATCCCAAATATTCATTTAGAGACTCCGAACTACAATATCGTACGGATCAAGCAAGATGACGTTAGCGATGATGCGTCTCGTGCCAGCTACAGTATGGTGGAAGCACCTGATGAGAATGACTACACGAGCAACAAAGAAGAAGCCAAAGCAACTGCACCAGAAGCACTGGTTAAAGGCATTAAGTCAACAACACCTGCGCCTGTTGCTAAAAAGAATGCTCCTAGTTCATTCTTCAGTCGTATCAAGAAATGGCTTGGCAGCGAAGGTGAAGTGAAGTCGGCTGAGCCTGTTGCAGCGGAAGCAAAAACAAACACGAACCGTGAAAACAATAACCGCAACCGCAATCGTAACCGCAATCGTAACCGTAATAATCGTGATCGCAATGACAAGCCTCAACAGCAAGCACGTGGTAACAATGCTCAAAACAAGCAGCAACCGCGCCAAGATGCTAACCGCAATGAAGGAAAAGCCAACAAAGCGGATAATGCAAATGAGCAAAACACGAAACAAAACAATCAATCTAGAGGGAATAGACGTAGCCGTGGCGGTCGTCGTGACCGTAGACCGCGCGAAGAAGTACAGAACACACAAGCAGAACGCGTAGAAACAACAACGACAGCTGATGTTGCTAAAACCGATGTCAAAGAAGTGAAGCCAGTTGCAGAAAAAGTGGCCACAAAGCCAGAAGCAACAACGAATGCTAAAGCTGAAACAGTAACCCAGGCTAAGTCAGAGACAGCAGCAACACCAAAAGCGCGCAAACCTAGAGCGAAAAAAGCAACTGAAACAAAACCTGCTGAAACAGCAAAAAGCACTAAAGCAAAAACAGCAGAAAAATCAGAAGCAAATCAAACTGAAGGTGCGAAGGCTGAAGTTGCCAAACCTGATACAGCAAAAGCTGAAAAACCAAAAGCAAAAAAAGCAGCCAAACCTCGAGCGACGCGTAAACCAAAAGCAGAAAAGCCAGTGGATTTAGCCGATAGCGGATTACAGTTAGTAGAAACGAAAAGTAAGCCAAAAGCAAAAGCGACAACTGCGAAGAAAGCTGCAAAGCCTAAAGCAAACCGCAAACCAGCTAACTGGAAGAAAGAAGAAGCTGCTGCCAAAGAAGACGCACCGCTAGTCATGGTAGAAACGCAAAAATAAGTCTATTAAAAGATAGGCAGTTCGCATAAAAAAAGCCCAGTTTTTCTGGGCTTTTTTTATGCGCTGTAAGGACTTTTTTTGATGAAGCTCAGCCCCTGACCATACTCATCAACCAGAATCCTAAAGCCACCATCATTAAGGCGCCAAAAACATGGCTTAAAATGTGGGCAGATGCCCATAGGTATTCTTGTTTATGCAGTAAAGTCAAGGTCTCCCCAGAGAAAGAGGAAAAAGTGGTTAGCCCACCCAAAAAGCCAGTCATGACAAATAGCCTGATTGCATCATGTGAAGGCGTCTCAACAAAATGAGCAAGCGCTAGCCCCATCAAAAAACCACCCAGCAAATTAACGAGCAGCGTTCCTAATGGTAACAGGCTGGCATTCAGCAATATACCTAAACCCCAACGCGCCCATGCCCCTAATGCTGCACCAATACCTACCGCTATCCATTGTCCAACTAACATACTCATCCTAACCCATCAATAAATGTTGTTGCCTGAGCTTCAGCACACAAGTGCCCATAATATACCCACTTTGTACTAAATTTGTCACTCATGCACCACTTTGGTCGCTATTGTCAATTTTCGACACGCATTTTTATCTCAAAAAAGAATGTGGCAGCAATAACAAAACACGCCTGAAAGCAAGTCCTATAGCCACTCACAGCCCAAAAACAAAAAGTTACAACCCGCAAACATGAAACATGGCACGCTAAATGCTTAATACTAAGCAAGCTTCTCCAAAGCTAAAATCTCCTCCCTTGGGGCGCCATTTATTTAAATGCCGCCTCATTTTTTTTGTGCTTCTCCTGCACTCAAATACTAAGAGTAATCTAAGAATTCAGCCTTGATCTAATGCGGTATTTAGGTATTAAATTGAGTGTTATTTAATTATAAAATGCTCACGATAGTACTTCAGCTCTTCTATCGACTCATAAACGTCAGCCAATGCTTCATGTTTACCTGATTTTTTAAACCCTGAATAGATGCTAGGTTTCCACCTTCTCGCCAACTCTTTAAAAACACTCACATCTAGGTTGCGGTAATGAAAAAAGGCCTCTAATTCTGGCATGTAACGCGCCATAAAACGACGGTCTTGGCAAATTGAGTTGCCACACATTGGCGACTTCCCTGCAGGCACATACTGCTCTAAAAAAGCAATCATCTCTGCGGTACCTGCCGCTTCGTCTGTCGTTGATGCTTTAACCTTCTCGATGAGACCACTGCGCCCATGTGTGCTGGTATTCCAAGCATCCATACCATCTAATACAGCATCACTTTGATGAATCACAATAATAGGCGACTCCCCTAGCACATTGAGTTCAGCGTCAGTGACCACAGCCGCCAGTTCTAAAATGCGATCAGAATCTGGTAATAACCCGCTCATTTCCATATCCAGCCATATTAAGTTGTCGTTATCGATCACATTCTTTTGAGCTTCCATCATGATTTCCATTAAAATAGTAAAAAATTACACTGTAGACGAACTATGGCGCTACAAATGCTTCAAAATATAACAGTTTATCAGGTTAACTAACCAGTTTAAAAATCAATACTACATAAATCTATGGCACATACACTTACATTCACTTTTGTTAGCTTACTCGTTTTCAGCACCATTATTCGAATCTGGCTAGGCAACAGACAAATTAACCATGTGCAGTCACACCGCGATGCTGTCCCTGTAGCATTTAGTGACAATATCACCCTGGATGCACACCAAAAAGCAGCCGACTACTCAAGCGCAAAGACACGTTTAAGTTTAATTGAAGTTCTGCTTAGTGCTGTTTTGTTGTTTGTGTTAACCATTGGCGGCGGTTTGCAATGGATTGATAACCAGTGGATGCAAGTCGTCCCCGACAGCACCATCATTCGTGGCGCTTTAGTCATCACGAGTGCGATGCTGATCAGTAGCTTGTTTGATTTACCAGCTGATTATTACAAAACATTTGTCATTGATGAAAAATTTGGCTTCAACAAAATGACGCGCAGTATGTTCTTTACAGATTTAATCAAGCACAGCTTTGTTGGCATATTGCTAGGTGCCCCTATTTTGTTTGCTGCCTTATGGCTGATGCAAAGCGCAGGCAGCTATTGGTGGTTATATCTATGGGTTGTGTGGACCGTATTTAATATTGTAATGCTCGCGGTTTATCCAACCTTTATCGCACCATTATTCAATAAATTCACACCGCTGGCGGATGAAAGCTTGAAAACAAGAATTGAGTCATTACTCACAAAGTGCGGTTTTAAGTCACAAGGACTGTTTGTCATGGATGGCTCCGTGAGAAGTAGCCACGGCAATGCTTACTTTACCGGTTTTGGTAGTAGTAAACGTGTTGTTTTCTTCGACACTTTGTTAGAGCGTCTTAATGGCGAAGAAATCGAAGCCGTGTTGGCGCATGAGCTTGGTCACTTCAAGCATAATCATGTGATCAAACGTATTCTGATGATCTTCTTGATGAGCTTCTTAGGTCTTGCATTACTAGGCTGGCTGATTAACCAGCCATGGTTCTTCCAAGGGTTAGGCGTGACAAGCGAAAGCAACTACATGGCATTGATGTTATTTATGCTGGCATCACCCGTGTTCTTATTCTTCATTCGCCCTGTGATGGCAAGTTACTCACGTAAAAATGAATTTGAGGCAGATGATTATGCTGCAAAAAATGCGAATGCCAACCACTTAATTGAGGCGCTAGTGAAGCTATACCGTGACAATGCATCAACATTGACACCAGACCCGTTTCATTCAGCATTTTATGACTCACATCCACCTGCCAGTGCTCGCATTTCGAAACTAGCCGCGTATACTGGTAGCTGAGCCAATGACCTTTAGGGGAGATAACGCATGATAAAGTACATCAGTTGTTTATCTTTAAGCATGATTAGTACCATTGCGTCTGCCAATGGTTTCTTTGATAAGGCAGACATCAACGCAGGCAAAGCCTTGGTTCAAGAGAACTGTATCAGTTGCCATGCATCGAGTTATGGTGGCGACGGTTCTGAAATCTATACGCGCCCATTTCATAAAGTTGAGTCATCAGCTGCACTTGTGGCGCAAGTCAGAGCATGTAGCACAAATTTAAACCTACAATGGTTTGAAGAAGACGAATTTAATGCCGCGGCATATTTAAATAAAGCTTATTACAAATTTGAGTAGTAAGCCTGACACATTGCAGGGTTTAGTCGTTGCTTCTTATGGCAAACGCTACCAAATAGAGCTTGCAGATCAAACCCGCATAAGTTGTGTGACACGTGGTAAGAAAACTGATTTGGCCTGTGGCGATATCGTGCAGATTAAGCGCACAGACACAAATGAAGGCGTGGTTGAATCAAGCGAGACGCGCACTTCTCTACTCTACCGAAGCAATGCCTATAAGAACAAAACTATTGCCGCCAATGTCACGCAAATGATTATTGTGCTGGCAACGCAGCCCAGCTTTTATGAGGCGCTGCTAAATCGTTGCCTTGTTGCCGCAGAGGCGGCTGGCATCAAGCCACTGATTGTACTTAACAAGTGTGACTTATCAGAAGCGAATGATGCCAAGAAAAAACTGAAGGTATATGAGGCACTCGGCTACAATGTGGTTTACCTCGCGGCTAAAAAAGACATTCAACCGCTCATGCCTTACCTTAATGGTCACCAAAGTGTTTTAGTCGGTCAATCTGGGATGGGAAAATCCACAATCATTAACGCCCTACTCCCTGACGCACAAGTGCGCACGCAAGAGGTGAGTGATACCTTAGATAGCGGCAAACATACAACTACCGCAGCACACTTATACCATTTAGACGCGAGCAGCACATTAATTGACTCTCCAGGCTTACAAGAATTTGGCTTAAATCATTTGGATGCAACAGCGCTAGAGTCAGCTTTCATCGAGTTCAGACCATACTTAGGGCAATGTCGGTTCAGTGACTGCAAACATCAGCATGAACCGGACTGCGCTATTATTGAAGCCACTGAATCAGGTAAAATAAACAGCGTTAGATTGCAGTTTTATACGCAATTCTTGCAAGAGCTATCATCAGCATCGATGTTTTGATAATGAAAGATTAAATTTGTCATGACAAAAACAGCTTTTATTTCTCACCCGGACACACTACTACACGTGATGGATGGCAGCCATCCAGAGTCTCCAGCGCGCATCACTGCCATTAAAAATGCCGTTTCAAACTCGACATTAAAAAACAAGTTGGCTTATTATGAAGCACCAAAAGCTACTAAAAAACAGATTTTGCTCGCCCACAGCCAACAGTATGTTGATTATATTTACGGTATAGCACCCAAAGCTGGGCTAGTTAGGCTAGATGCAGACACAGCCATGGGGCCAATGAGTTTATCCGCTGTGTTACATGCTACGGGCGCAGTCATACAAGCAACAGACTTGGTTATGTCAAAAGAGGCTGATAATGCTTTTTGTTGTATTCGCCCACCAGGACATCATGCAGGCCTAGCGAATAGCGCTGGCTTTTGTGTCTTTAATCATGTAGCAATAGGTGCCGCTTATGCCATGAAGCAATACAACCTCAAACGTGTTGCAATTATAGATTTCGACGTACACCACGGCGATGGTACAGAAGACATTTTTAAGGACAATCCAAATGTCATGCTGTGCTCCACATTTCAACACCCCTACTACCCACACCGTGGCGTTGAGTCTGCAAGTGACCGTATGCTCAACATGCCGTTAAAGGCCAAAAGCGATGGGGCCACTATTCGCGCTATTTTTGAAAAAAAATTCAAACCTGCTTTAGTAAGCTTTAAACCTGACGTTATCTATATATCAGCTGGTTTTGATGCGCACATGAATGATCCCTTAGCTGACTTAGCGTTGACGAAAGAAGATTATGCTTGGATGACCACATTTACCAAGCAGATTGTAAAAAAATGTAAGCATACTCGCATTATTTCTTCTCTTGAAGGCGGATATCATTTACCATCATTAGCTGAGAGCGCACTTGCGCATATACAGCAATTAAACAGTAACAATGATTGATATCAAAAAAGAACAGATTCCAGCACACCAGCTTGAGCTCGGCATGTTTGTTGTCGAGCTAGATAAACCTTGGATTGAGTCCGACTTTCTCATGCAAGGCTTTGTATTAGACGATCAAGCTGACTTGGATAAAATGAAAGCCACATGCGACCATGTCTTTATTGATAGGACAAGGTCTGTTGGGGTGCAGTTTGCCGCCAAAAAGAAAGTGGATGTTGCGATTAAACGCAAATCCACCGTGCGTATCAAAGCACCTAAGCAAAAACTGCCTGAGAATAAAAATACGCCAGTGATGAACAAAGCACGACGCGGTGAAAAAGTGGCCTTTATGGATGTGATTCGTGAAGTGCGAGGCTATCAAAAACCAAAGAATGCAGAGCGCAACACAGAAGATGGCACTATTTTCAACATGCGTGCTGGCGGTGATGCAGTCTCACAGACGGCTTTACCATATGAAGCTGAAGCTAGTGGCGGTGGTCAAAAACAAACGTCAGGCGGTTTCATCGACAGTGTCGGTGGCTTTGTGAACGGTCTATTTAGCCGAAAAAAACTCAAATCTTCAGTAGATTTTGACATTGATGAAGGTGATGAATCAGTTCTTAACGGGCTTACCGAAGAAGAGAGAATCATTTACGAGCAAGAGCCGGCTGTTGAAGAAGAGATTTCGCAAATTTACCCTGTGTATGAAGAATCTCAGTTAGTGACAAGAGATATTTTCGATGCCGTAGCAAACGAGCACCAAGTGGACATCAGCAGCGTGAGTGATGTACTAGATACAATGGTAGAAAGTATTGGGCGCACCCCTGATGCTTTGCTATGGTTAGCTAAACTGAAAAAAACTGATGGTCATGCCTATAACTTAGCGCTAAATGTTTCCGTGACGCTTATGTCTTTTAATAGCTTTCTGGGTTTATCCAAAGATCAAATCAAAATATCAGGATTAGCCGGTTTATTGCAAGATGTTGGCAAAGCCAAACTCTCTTCTGATGTGCTGCTAAAGAAAGGGAAGCTGACCCGTGAAGAATATGAATACGCAAAAATCCATGTGAATGAAAGTTTGAACATATTAAAACAAACACCTGACATTCCTCCAGAAGTCATTAAAATCGTCTCTGAACATCATGAGCGAGTGGATGGTAGTGGTTACCCTAAGCAATTAACAGAAGGTGAAATAAGCTTAACATCGCAAACAGCAGGCCTGATTGATACCTATTGCGCAATGACTAATCATAGAAGTTATGCAGCAGGCGCTTATCATCAGCAGGCATTGGATGAAATTCATAACCTTAGTGGCAAACAATTCACAACTGAAATTATTGACCAGCTCATTCAATTCATGGGCATTTATCCTGTGAGTTCATTGGTTGAACTCAATACAGGTGAAATTGGCGTGGTCATCCAACAAAACCAGGTGCGTAGGCTGCTCCCTCGCGTGATGTTATTGTTAGATCCAAATAAAGAACGTTACTCTTCTCCAGTTGTCTTAGACTTAATTCATCGGCCTAAAACACCGACTGGTGACTTCTATGGCATTAACAAAGGTGTGCCAGCCGATAGTTATGGTTTAAACCCTGGCGACTTTTATATCTAACGCTTATATTTAGCATCTGTTTCAGCATATACTATACGCATGGACGAAACACACTTAGAAGAAGCTCATATTCATGAGGTTGAGATAACCTATACGTCAGGTGAAGTTGCAAGCAAACTCATTGCACACAGCTTAACGCCGCAACAAGTTTACGAAAAAACCACGATTAATCAAACCAAACTAGCGTCATTACACTATGAGCTTGATTCTGGCTCCTCATTAATTACATTATGTGAATACATTAGCAGCTGGCCTTCAAGTAACGACCCTTTAATCTTCACAAATAGTATTAACCAATTGATTTTTCACTGGATGCAAGCTATTGAAGCAGATGAAAGTACACAGACTATTTTATATATTTTAAAATGCTTTCAGATTAAATCAGGCCTAAGCAATTCAAAAACAGCAAGGTTTCACTTATTTTTGAACGACCTCCTCATTGAAACTTTACAAAAATATCACCTAGCCACCTTAAGTTACTTATTGAATTTCGATGAAGACTTAAACCTTGCTAATGCAAACCAAATCATCCCCCAGTTAACTGATGTTCTTTCTAGCGCGCATGATGACAAGCTCACCGCCTTATTATCACTACATTTCCAAACAGAAAATAATAACTTCTTGTTGCCGAAAGAGGTGTCTATTGAACTCAATCAACGGTTAGCAGAAATCATTAAGATCAATGCCAGCGAAGACGCAAAATTGTTTTTTAGTGGTGACTCTCAATTTGACATCATTCTTCCAAAAATTAAAAACAAAACACAACTTGACCTAGCAAGAATTAAGATCGCAGCTGCTTTTGAGGAGATTGTTTTTATTAATAAGCAGTCTATTTTAGTAAAGCCATTAATCGGTTGTGCATTTATACAAAGCAATCAAGAGTCAGCACAAACTATGTTTGAAAATGCTAGGCTTGCACTTGAACATGCAATTCTTAAGCAAAAGTATTATGTTGAATATAACAATGAATTAGAACAGTTCCTCAATGAACAAATTACACTCGAGTCAAAGGTATTAGAAGCATTCGACAGTAATAACTTAACACTAGCATTCCAACCAATTATTGACTCAAAGAAGTCTCAATGCGTTGGTGCTGAAGTACTGCTACGATGGTCTGATAAGTTTGGCCAGAACATCTCCCCCGCTCTCACCATAGAGGTGCTAAACAATGCAGGCAAGGGCAAACTCTTCACAAGGTGGCTAATTAATTCCACTTGTCGCTACGCCCATGAATTAACCGAAGAGAAGAATTTAGATCTTTACTTAACTGTTAATCTCCGCGCTGAAGATTTATACGATATGGAATTGCCGGCGCTATTTCAAAATGCGCTTAGCTTATGGAAACTCAACCCTGAGCATGTCATCTTAGAAATTACTGAGAATGGCATTTTAGAGCAGAATGAACAGACTAATACCGTCATTAATGCTTTATCAGAACTAGGGTTCAAATTTGCTTTAGATGACTTTGGCACTGGCTTTTCATCATTAACACGGCTACGGACATTGCCCATTGATTTAATTAAAATCGACCAATCCTTTGTTAAAAACATTAACAACTCCGAAGAGGACTATAAGATTGTTGAGTCGATTGCGATGCTTGCCACTAGCTTAGGTAAAGAGGTGTTGGCAGAGGGTATTGAAAATGAAGCCTGTTTAGTATTGATTAATCAACTCAATATTCATAAGTGCCAAGGCTACCACTTTTCTAAACCAATGCCTTATGATGATTATATTGAATTCGTAGAAAACTATTAGCTAGCTGCTATAATCGCCCATTCTAGCCAAGAGATAAATACAGAAGCACCATGGAAATCACCACCCGCCTAGAGTTTGATGCTGGTCATCGCATTCCAAACCACAAAAGTCAATGTCGCAACCTGCATGGTCACCGCTATGTGATTGAAATTACATTAACGGGTAATATCATTGCGCAAGAAGATGCCTCTGAAAACGGCATGGTAATGGATTTTTCTGATGTAAAGCAGATAGCGAAAGAACGTTTAGTCAACTTATGGGATCATGCCTTCCTTGTCTACAAGAATGATGCTCCCGTTTTAGATTTCCTGAATTCATTGCCGTCACACAAAACGGTTATATTCCCGACCGTACCGACAGCCGAGAATATGGCTGCGGAAGCCTTTAGAATATTAAATAGTGAGTACCAAGACACTTATGGCACACAATTAAAATTAAGCCGTGTCAGACTCTATGAAACACCCAACAACTGGGCTGATGCCTCTCACTCGGGATAGTAATTGTCTCTAAATTTGTAAATGCTGCATGACTTCCTGCAGCCCGTGTTGCCAACTTGGCAAGCGCACACCAAACACACCTTCCAACTTGTCATTATTTAAACAAGAGTTAGCTGGCCTTGTTGCTGCGCTAGTATATTGATCTGATGTAGTTTCCAGAATACTGTCTACATTTGCCTTTAATACAGGCTTTTTACCTAAAACAAAGTATTCATTAACAATTTCTTGCGCAAAGCCATGCCAAGATGTACGGCCATTATTAGTCACATGATAGACACCTGTTTGTGAAGCTTCTTCCGAGTCCCATTGTTTAACTAAGTAATAAAGAGCATGTGCGATACTACGGCTGCTGGTTGGTGCACCAAACTGATCTGCAACAATATTTAACTGCTCTTTCTCACGTGCTAGACGTAACACTGTTTTTAGAAAGTTACTTCCATGAGCACTATAAACCCAGCTTGTACGTAAAATCAGATGCGGCAAACCTACACTTAATATCGCCTGCTCACCAGCCAGTTTGCTTTTACCATAAACGCTTGTAGGCTTTTCTGTATCGGTCTCTATATATGGCGTCTCTTTTTTTCCATCATAAACGTAATCTGTAGAAAAATGAATGAGTGCAGACCCAACTTTTGCAGCTTCTTCTGCAATCACTCGCGGTGCATCTGCATTAATTGCACATGCTAACTCTGGCTCCGACTCTGCTTTATCGACAGCCGTATACGCTGCTGGGTGTATTATTAAGTCTGGCTTAATCTCTTGAACCGTTCGCCGAATTGCTGATTGATCTGACAAATCAAGTTCATTTCGACTCAGGCCTACGACATTAAATTCACCAAGCACACCTGCTAAAGCGTGGCCTATTTGCCCACTCACGCCAGTGAGCATGATTTTTTCTGGCCTCATGTCTACCCAAATTTAGGCGCATCATTGATAGACAGCCCAGCTAAGTCTTTATCTGAAAGGCTCGGTTCTACACCATTTAAAGGCCATTGAATACCAATATCAGCATCATTCCACTTAATAGCATGCTCAGCTTTTGGCGCATAAAAATCAGTTGTTTTATATAAGAACTCTGCCGTGTCTGATAAGACGAGGAAGCCATGTGCAAACTTTGGTGGCACCCACATCATTCTTTTATTCTCAGAAGACAACTTCTGACCAACCCACTGACCAAAGGTTTTTGATGATTTTCGCAAATCCACAGCAACATCAAACACTTCACCTTGTGTCACACGCACTAATTTACCCTGTACATTTTCTGTTTGATAATGTAAGCCGCGCAAAACATGCTTTGTTGATTTGGAATGATTATCTTGCACAAAATTAACGTTTAAACCTGTAGCTTCTTGAAAAACCCGTGCATTAAAGCTTTCATAAAAAAAGCCTCGGTCATCGCCAAAAACTTTAGGCTCGAACAAGACAACGTCCGGAATATTTGTCTTAATTACCTGCATTAAAAAACCCGTTCTGTTAGCATTTGTGTTAAATATTGACCGTAACCATTTTTCGCATACTTTTTCGCCATTACCTTAACCTGATCCGCATCAATAAAACCCATGCGATAAGCAATTTCTTCAGGACATGCAACCTTTAAGCCTTGGCGTTTCTCAATTGTTTGAATAAATGATCCAGCCTCTAATAAAGAGTCATGTGTGCCGGTATCTAACCAAGCCATACCACGCCCCATCACCTCAACATGTAAATCACCACGCTCTAGGTATAGTCGATTTAAATCAGTAATTTCTAGCTCTCCACGTGGTGATGGTTTTAAATCTTTAGCCATTTGCACCACATCATTATCATAAAAATATAAACCTGTGACCGCATAACGAGATTTTGGCTTCGCAGGTTTTTCTTCTAAACTAATCGCTGTACCACTCTCATCAAACTCAACAACACCGTAACGCTCAGGGTCATGCACTGGGTAAGCAAATACGGAAGCTCCTTTTTCTCGGTTAGCTGCATTTTTAGCCATTTGCGCTAGTTCATGCCCGTAAAAAATATTGTCACCTAATACCAAGGCACAAGCATCATCGCCGATAAATTCTTCACCCAAAATAAAAGCTTGTGCCAAACCATCTGGAGACGGTTGAACGGCATAGCTGATGTCCATACCCCACTGACTGCCATCGCCCAGTAAGTTTTTAAACCTTGGCGTATCCTGTGGCGTTGAAATCACTAACACCTCTCTAATACCACCTAGCATTAATGCAGACAGTGGATAGTAAATCATTGGTTTGTCATAAACAGGCAATAACTGTTTAGATACTACTTCAGTAACAGGATAAAGACGTGTACCAGAACCGCCTGCTAAAATAATGCCCTTCATCCTTATGCTCCTTCTCGTGTTTGGTAATTTTTACCAACCCATTTTTGATATTCACCACTAGTGACATTATCAACCCATTGTTGATTATCTAAATACCAAGCCACGGTTTTTTGTATCCCAGTTTCAAATGTTTCTGCTGGTTTCCAACCCAGTTCCCGCTCAATTTTTGTCGCATCAATTGCATAACGCTGATCGTGGCCTGGCCTATCCGTCACATAAGTGATTTGATCTCTATAGCTGCCACTCTCTTTTGGTCGCTGTTTGTCAAGCATGTCGCATAAAGTATGTACAACCTCCAGATTGCTCATTTCATTCCAACCACCAATATTATAGGTTTCACCAATTTTTCCAGCTTCTAGAACACGGCGAATCGCACTGCAGTGGTCGCCTACATATAACCAATCACGAACATTGCTACCATCACCATAGATAGGTAAATCTTTACCATTCAATGCATTGTGAATGACGAGTGGAATCAACTTTTCTGGAAAGTGGTATGGCCCATAGTTATTTGAGCAGTTTGTGGTGAGCATTGGCATTGCATAGGTATGGTGGTATGCGCGTACCAAATGGTCAGAAGCTGCTTTTGATGCTGAGTATGGGCTATTCGGCTCATAAGGGTTAGTTTCTTTAAATGCTGGGTCACTAGCGGTTAATGAGCCGTAGACTTCATCCGTAGAAACGTGTAAGAACCTAAAGTTCTTTTGATCGTCATCTGCAAGCGCATTCCAATAAGCACGCACTTCTTCTAACAAATTGAAAGTACCCACAATATTGGTTTGAATAAATTCACCAGGCGCATGAATTGAACGATCAACATGACTTTCAGCTGCAAAGTTAAGTATCGCTTTCGGTTGGTGTGTTTTCAGTAGCTCTGCAATAACTTCGCGATCACCAATATCTGCCTGAACAAAAACATGGTTATCATTTTCTTGAATGGCTGATAAGTTTTCCAAGTTACCCGCATAGGTTAACTTATCTAAGTTAACCACCTTACCTAAACCTAGCTGAACCCATGCATTGACAAAATTGCTGCCAATAAAACCTGCACCACCCGTTACCACAATACAATTATTCATTTTTTACCTATATTTATGTTTAAAAACTAATTACCAATTCGTTTTAACAACTTCGCCCATATTCTGCAAATACTGCTCATGTGCCGCAATTTCTGCTTCATCTGCCATGACTACATTTAATTCGCCTCTACGCTGTTCAATAGCAACACTGTCAATTGCATCAGCTGCATGCTCCATATCGATCATTAGGCTATCTTGGCCGCGCGTCAACGCCATATAGACCTCTGCCAACAGCTCAGAATCTAATAAAGCCCCGTGCAACGTCCGCTTCGAGTTATCAATATCAAAGTGTCGACATAAAGCATCTAAATTATTACGTTGCCCTGGCCGCGCATCTTTTGCCATCTTGAGCGTATCCGTAATTTTATCGCAAATTTCTTGCACTGGCTGTAGCCCAAGTCGGCCTAGTTCACTATTCAAAAAGCCAACATCAAACGGTGCGTTATGAATAATCACCTCACTCCCGCTTACATACTCACAAAATTCTTCAGCAATTTGCTCAAACAAAGGCTTATCTTGGAGGAATTCCTGCGTAATACCATGCACCTCTTGTGCGGCTGCATCGATTTCACGTTGTGGGTTAATGTATTGATGATAATGATTGCCTGTTGGCCGGCGATTAATGGTTTCAACAGCTGCGATTTCGATAATACGATGGCCTTGATCTGGATACAAACCAGTCGTTTCAGTATCTAAAAATATTTGCCGCATATGGATTCTATTATTTTCAATGTTTATATTGACGATTGCTGTGTTAGCACTTGTTCAACACCTGCATTGGCTAGTTCATCAGCACGTTCATTACCGACATTACCTGCATGGCCTTTAACCCAAAGCCATTCTATCTGATGTTGCGTTGAGAGACTATCTAATTGCTGCCATAAATCAGCATTTTTCACTGGTTTTTTACTCGCTGTTCGCCAGTTTTTGGCTTTCCATCCATCCAGCCACTCTGTCATTCCCTTTTGAACATAAGATGAATCCGTGTAAAGCTTTACCTGACTCGGTTTTTTTAGCGCTTCTAATGCACGAATAACGGCAAGCAACTCCATTCGATTGTTGGTGGTATTATTCTCTCCACCAAAAATTTCTTTTTCATTGTCACGGTGTTTTAACCATGCTCCCCAACCGCCAACACCAGGGTTTCCTTTGCACGCGCCATCCGTATATATCTCAATAAAATCCGTCATTTATAATTTCTCGTCATCTTTCCTTGATTTTTGTGTTTCATGCTTTTTATGACCGCCAATCGCCAAACCTGGTCGCAACAAACTACGCTTCCAGCTAGGCTTTAAGAAGGTAATATTAACTACCCGTTTTTTAGCGACAATCACATATCGACCGCCCATTCTTGGCCACCAATTTGCCCCAAGACTTTCCAGCAAAGAAAAACGTTTTAACCACCGGCTATTATTAATCGGTAATTCGTAACCAAAAAACTGCACCTCTACAAACTCCAAATTCAGTAGTTTCAACCAGTCCTTTATGCGTGATAGAGAGAAAAACTGCCCACACCACGGGTAATTATCTTTTTTAGCAAAAAACTTCCTAATGCCCCAAGCGCTATAGGGGTTGAACACGGTCATTATCAAATAACCCTCCGGTACAAGTACCCTAGAGGCTTCTCTCAGTGTCTGATGTGGGTTATCGCTAAATTCAAGCGCATGTGGCAAGCATAACAAATCGACAGTATTTTCAGCAAAAGGCAGATAACCGCTTTCACAGCGTAAATCACCTTTTTTATTACCTGCTGAAACAATATGGGCAATGCGTGAATTCTTTAAGCAATCGATATGCAGCATCCCAACTTGTACGGCATGAAAACCAAAAACGTCCGCAACTGCGAGGTCATACAGTTCCTGCTCTTTTGCCAGCAAACGTTTCCCTAGCGTGGTATCTACCCAAGTATCTTGTTTGTGTATACGCATTTAATGATTGACAAAAATTCTAATAAATCCAATAGTTGTTGTTTTCAGTTAATAATCATTGCCCACTAGATGTCTATCGAAACATTATCAATAGTGCCTATTCCAGCTTTTGAGGACAATTATATATGGCTTTTACACAATAGGTACGATGCTGTTGTAATCGATCCAGGTGATGCTCAACCCGTTATTGATATGCTGGAAAAGCATTCGCTAAAGCTCCGCGCCATATTAATTACACATCATCATTCAGACCATATCGGCGGGGTCGAAACACTCATTGAACAATTTTCACCCCAAGTTTATGCACCACAATACGAACAATATCCATTTCAGCATATTTCACTCAGTGCTGGCGACCAGATCACCCTAGCGCCGCTGAAGCTATCATTCGAAGTTTTATGGTTGCCAGGGCATACTCTAGGGCACATTGCGTATGTCAATGCAGATTATTTATTCTGCGGTGATGTCTTATTTGGCGCAGGCTGCGGTCGCTTATTTGAAGGTACCCCTGAACAGATGCTTCAGTCCTTGAAGCAATTAAAAACACTCAGTGCTGGCATCAACGTTTACTGCACACATGAGTATACCGCACACAATATTAATTTTGCATTAACACTAGAACCCGACAACCTAGACTTACAACAACGAAAAGCTGATGTTGAGCATTTAAGGCAACAAATGCTTCCCAGCTTACCTAGTACCGTAGACCTAGAATTGAGAACAAACCCTTTCTTACGCTGTACACAAACCAGCATTATTGAAAATTCACATGCTGACAAAGAAGATGAACTATCTGTATTTAGCAAAATAAGGGCACTAAGAAATCATTATTAATCAAAATGATAATAAATAAACATGAAGTATAACTTTTACTTGACTATCCGCTATTGCACCGATAGTATTACCTCCAATATTTTTTGGTAAATACCTAATTTTATGCAGAAAAGCACGCAACACTTAGCGCTTAATCACGTATGGCAAAGTATCCGAAGTGACTACTTTGCAATAGCATTGATTGTTTTCTGTGCTGCCTTTACCTCACAAGCACTTGCGCAGACCAATGCGAAAGGTGTCACACTTGAATTTCTGATTGAAGATGTTATCGAAGAAACGGTAACAGACATTCACGTATCAACAGATAGCACAAAAGAAGTAACAGCCTCTGAACTACCGCCGTTACAAGCAGAACCAGGTAACATTTGGTTACGCATTCAAGCGGGTTATGCAATGCCCGACATCATTTCACCCTATACCGCTAAATATGAACGGCTATACGCTTCAAAGCCAGAATATGTTGCACAAATGATGTCGCGCAGCCAAAAATACCTATTCTATGTAGTAGAAGAAGTAGAAAAGCGTGGCATGCCGATGGAAATTGCATTACTCCCGATGATAGAGAGTGCATATAACCCAAAAGCCATATCACGTAGCAAAGCCGTTGGCATTTGGCAGTTTATGCCAGCCACTGGTAAACACTTTGGCTTAAAGCAAAATTGGTGGTCAGATCATCGCAGAGATGTTGTCGCATCAACTGATGCTGCGTTGAGCTATTTAGAGAAATTACATGGGATGTTCGGTAGCTGGGATTTAGCATTAGCTGCCTATAATGCTGGAGAAGGTACCGTTGGCCGCGCGATTGCAAAAAATCAAAAACGAGGCTTGCCTACTAACTACCAAAGTTTAAAACTACCCTTAGAAACAACACATTACGTTCCAAAACTGCAAGCAATTAAGAATATTGTCAACAACCCTGATCAGTATGGCTTATTCATTGCACCGATTCCTGATGAAGCGTATTTTGCGGAAATTGATGCGCCAGCACAAATTGACGCCAAACTAGCCGCACAACTAGCAGGGATTTCAGGTGATGAGTTTGCACTACTCAACCCACGCTTTAATCGACCTGTTGTAGCGTCAAAGCAGAGCACACATAAGATACTGCTGCCAATTGATTCAATTGAGCACTTTGAACAAAATTTAAATACACATGACCAATCATTAATTAGTTGGAAAATCTATAGCGCCAAACGTGGTGAGCGTGTCGCAAGCATTGCGAAGAAATTCAATATCAATACAAAAAAACTACGTAAAATCAATAGCCTGCCTAAACAGCGCACGCTAAGTAAAAACTTGCATATTCTCGTCCCAGCCAAAGCATCAGAATCACATCAAATCAATGTTGCGAAACTATCAAAGCAAAAGCTTAGAAGCAACAGCCGAACGCGACATGTTAAGCATCGAATTAAACGTGGTGAAACTCTGAGTGCCCTTGCTAAACGCTACGGCACCAATACACGAGCATTAATGCGATTAAACCGCTTAAAATCGACTAGGCTAAAAATCGGGCAGGTTATTAAAGTCAAAGGCAAACCATCGCGCGCCAGACACGTTAAACACAAAATTAAACGTGGTGAAACACTGAGTGCACTGGCTAAGCGTTATGGTACGAATACGAGAGCGCTGATGAAATTAAACCGTTTAAAATCAACCAAGCTAAAAATCGGCCAAGTCATTAAAGTTAAAGGTAAGCGCAGACGTACCAAGCGAATTTAAGTGGCGCAACAACAGGCTATAATAAGCTTAAGTTAACTCCTTAGACAGTAGGCATGACAACGCTTTCATTGCTAAATACGCCATCAATCAAGAAAACCTTACCCCTAATAGGCCTGCTATTAGCATCACTGCTATTGACTGCTTGTAGTAACCCGCAAAACGAGGCAGTTGATTACAGTCAGCAGTTCCCTGTTGCCGATGGTGGGACTATGGTGGATGCCATGATTGGTGAGCCAACAGGTTTGATTTTCATGGTGTCAGGAGACTCGGCCTCATCTGCTATTACCGCCAAAATATTTAACAGTTTACTTACCTACAATGGTGACTTGGATTTAAAAGGTGAGTTAGCCGAAAACTGGTCAATCTCTCAAGATCAAAAAACCATTACCTTTACCCTCAAAAAGAATCTCAAATGGGCCGATGGAAAACCACTCACTAGCCACGATGTGTTATTTACATGGCAGTTGATTACGAATGAAGCAACGCGCAGCCCATATGCATCAGACTTTCAGTTGGTCAAAAAAGCTGAAGCACCAACCCCCCTCACCTTTACAGTCACCTATGCACAAGCTTACGCCCCAGCGCTTGATAGCTGGGCTAGTTTACAAATCCTACCGGAGCACTTACTTAAAGGGCAAGACATACACACGACGGTTTTTGCCAGGAAACCAATTGGCAGCCACCACTATCAATTAGACGATTGGCAACAAGGAGAGCATATTAAGCTTTCTCGTAACCCGCTAGCTGTATTAGGCCCAGCCCATATTGAGCACTTAGTCACCCGCATTATTCCGGATAAATCTGCCCAATTTCTAGAACTGATGGCAGGCCATATAGACAGCATGGGCTTAGATCCCATTAAATACTCAAGGGTGATTCCAGCACGGCCAGCACTGAAGAAAAAACTAAACCTATACAAAGAGCTAGGCAACAGCTACACCTACCTCGGGTTTAACTTAAAGCGTAAACCATTTGATGATGTACGCGTACGCAAAGCCATCAACTATGCGATTGATAAGCAAGAAATCATTGATGGCGTTTACCTAGGCTTAGGGATTAATATTGCCTCACCTTATAAGCCTGGCACACGTTGGAGCAACCCTACATTAACGCCCTACGCATATAATCCTGAAAAAGCACGTAGCTTATTAAAGGAAGCAGGCTTTAGCGATAGCGATGGCGATGGTGTTTTAGAGTTAAATGGTAAGCCTTTTGCTTTCGAGATTGTTACCAACCAAAACAAAGAACGTGAAAAATCAGCTGTAATTATCCAAAGAAGACTAAAAGAAATAGGCATCGAAGTCAGGATACGTGCAATTGAATGGGCTAGTTTCATTAGTCGCTTCATCAATACAGGTGATTTTGATGTTGTGATTTTAGGCTGGGGGTTAGGCTTAGACCCAGACCAATATAATATTTGGCACTCTAGCCAACAAGCACCGGGGCAGTTTAACTTCGTGGGTTATCATAACCCCAAAGTGGACGAACTCTTAGAAAAAGGCCGCACTGAAATGAACCCAGATAGGCGTATGGCGATTTATCATGACTTTGCTAAAGAACTGCTAGAAGACAGCCCGATTGTTTATCTATCTGCAGGCTATGGCCTAACAGCTATACACAAACGCATTCAAGGTGTAGCAGATCCAGTGCCAGCTGCTGGTGTCGGCTATGATTCACATCGTTGGTATATTCCGCAGCGTTACCGTCAAAATCAAATCAGTGAGCACTAAACGATGCTTAAATACTTGATCAAACGTATATTGTGGATGGTGCCAATACTGATTGGCATCAGCCTAATTTCATTCTTTATCATGCACCTAGCACCTGGTGACATCACAAGCAACGAAGCGGCCTTCAACCCAGAAACCAGTGAAGAATCACGCCAAAAACTAAGAGAACTCTACAACTTAGACAAACCCGTCATCGTGCAATATGGCCTTTGGCTAAAGCGCATGGTGAAACTTGACTTTGGTCATTCATTCAAATCACACCAAAAACCAGTCTTTCTTGGCACGACAGATAAGGATGGCAATTATACAAAAGGCCTAATCGAGCAAGCCCTTCCCATTACATTGATGATCAATCTATTAGGGCTTGCGATTACCCTATTACTGGCAATCCCACTCGGGGTATTGTCTGCGCGAAAATATCAACAATGGCAAGATAAATCTATCACTTTATTTAACTTTATTGGCTTTTCTATTCCCGGCTTTTGGTTATCTTTATTGCTGATGTACTGGCTTGGCGTTGTTAATGACTGGCTACCTATTTCGGGCTTGCATAACTTAAATTACGAACACCTTGATACATGGGGGAAAATAAAAGACACAGCAAGCCATTTGGTGCTTCCTGTACTTATCCCCTCGATTACAGGATTAGCCAGCATCACATTATTTGTGAAAAATGGCATGCTCGATGTCTTACACCAGGATTACATTACGACTGCTCGAGCAAAAGGCTTAACGGAACACAAGGTTGTGTACACTCACGCCTTACGGAATGCCCTATTACCTTTAATTACGATTATTGGTCTGTCGATTCCCGGCTTAATCGGCGGCTCGGTTATTTCAGAAACTATTTTCGCCATTGATGGTATGGGCAAATTGTTTTTCGATGCTGTCACCAGTCGTGACTTTCCAGTTGTCATGGGCATCCTCACCATAGGCTCAGCTTTAACCCTGCTAGGCAATTTAATTGCTGACATTGCCTATGCTTGGGCAGACCCTAGGGTTCGACGTGGTGTGGCGAGGGGTTAGCATGAATAGCAATTTATTCAATAAAGTGCTTGAAAATCCACTATCAAAAGCAGGCTTTGTGATTATCGTCAGCATTTTTCTATTAGCTATGCTAGCGCCATTAATTGCACCGTATGACCCGAACGACTTTGACGTCAAATCCATCTTACTAGCACCCTCTTGGCAACACTGGATGGGTACTGATGGTTTAGGCAGAGATGTGTTCAGTCGCATGCTCTATGGTGGCAGGGTTTCACTACTCGTTGGCTTTGTAGCGGTTGGTATTTCTACAGCAATTGGTATTATCCTAGGCGCATTAGCTGGTTATTACCGTGGCTGGGTCGATACGGTGATTATGCGACTCGTCGATGTCATGCTATCTATTCCGAGTTTCTTTCTAATTCTAGCGGTTATTGCATTCCTCACGCCCTCTATTATCAATATTATGGTCGTGATCGGCCTGACCTCTTGGATGAGCGTCACGCGCCTAGTCCGTGCTGAGTTTTTAAGCTTAAATGACCGTGAATTCATTATGGCCTCGCGCACCTTGGGCGCGAAAGATGCTCGCATCATTTTTAGTCATTTACTACCCAATAGTCTTACTCCAATTATCGTTAGTGCAGTATTAGGTGTCGCCGGTGCTGTGTTAATGGAATCAGGCCTCAGCTTTCTAGGCTTAGGCGTACAACCCCCTCACGCATCATGGGGAAACATCCTGACGGATGGTAAGGAATATATCCAATTCGCATGGTGGTTGTCGCTCTTCCCTGGTATGGCGATTTTGATCACCGTGTTAGGGTATAATCTACTCGGAGAAGGATTACGTGATGCCTTAGATCCAAGGAGTGAAGCTAAGTAGGTGAAGCGTAAAATAGTAATAACATTATCGATTAGGAAATAATATGGGATTTTTAGCAGGAAAAAAAATACTGATTGCTGGTTTGCTAAGTAATCGTTCAATCGCCTACGGTATCGCTAAAGCAATGCATCGTGAGGGTGCTGAGCTAGCATTTACCTTTCAAGTGGATAAGCACGAAAAACGTGTCAGAGACTTAGCAGCGGACTTCGATTCAACCATTGTACTGCCTTGTGATGTCGCTGAAGACGCACAAATCGAAGCATTATTCCCTGCCCTGGCAGAGCATTGGGATGGCCTAGATGGCATCGTCCATTCCATTGCTTTCGTACCGAAAGTCGCATTGGATGGTGACTACTTAGATAATGTCGATCGTGAGTACTTCCGCATTGCACATGATATTAGTTCATACAGCTTTTCAGCGATGGCAAAAGCCGCTTACCCAATGATGGAAGGTCGAAATGGCAGCTTGCTGACATTAAGTTATTTAGGGGCTGAACGCACGATGCCTAACTACAATGTCATGGGTGTTGCAAAAGCTAGCTTAGAAGCCAATGTGCGCTACTTAGCGCAAAGCCTTGGCCCTAGAGGCATTCGCGTCAACGCAGTCTCTGCTGGCCCGATTAAAACCCTAGCAGCATCCGGCATTAGTGACTTCGACAAAATGATTGGCTTTAATGAGAAGCACGCAGCCATGCGCAGAAACGTCACCATTGAAGAAGTGGGCAATGCTGCGGCATTTTTATCAAGCGATTTAGCCTCAGGTATTACCGGTGAGATTACTTATGTCGACGGTGGGATGAATATTACTGCAGCAGGTCAAATTGATTAAAATTTAACGTAGTAAATGTGCAATAAAAAAGCTGACATATCGTCAGCTTTTTTATTGCAATCTAGTAGCCTTATTGTTGAGTACCCGCTAACAATTGCTGGCTTACTTCAATATCTGCTTTCGCTTTCAGCGACTGCCCATAAGCACTAACATACTCTTGTGCGATAGCAGCCTCATACTCTGATTGCACCATGGTTTTCAAGCTATCATCTTCAGCAACGGCATCCGTCACACCTAAGACTTTAACCAATACATATGCACGATTACCATCTGCAAAACCTTTATAGGCTGGTAATGTCTCGGTATTAATTTTAAACACCTCGTTCATAACCGCTTCGGTTAAACCTTGCGCATCTTTACGATCCACAGTGACGGCTGGAATCCACTCCAAGCTCGCTGCTTCTTTTCCAGACGCAAGATCAGTTAACACAGCTTGGCCTTTTTCCTCTGCCAGTTTAATCGATTGCTCAAGTTGCAATACGGCTTTAATGCCCTCTTTGACATCATCAAAAGTTTTGGGTGCTTCTGGCTTATATTCGAGCACGCGCGCTGCAATTAAATTATTAGGAGAAACCTCTACCGCATCGGTGTTGCGCTTATCCTTTACTACCTCATCAGAAAACAACATGTTTGCTAATTGTCGGCTGTCTTTAAAGTATTTCACCGCATCTTCACGACTGAGCCAGTCCGTTGGTTGCACGTCCAGTCCGAATCGTTTTGCTACAGGCTGTAAACTACCTGACTGCTCATAAACAATATTACTAAACTCTTCTGTTAAGCCAGCATATTTAATCTGCGCCTCTTGGAAAATAAGCTCACCTTTAATCTGTGGCTTCATGTCTTCAAAAGAGGACGACGCACCACTAATCCCGTCTAATCTGATGATGTGATAGCCAAACTCAGATTCAACAATATCGCTAATCGCATCTACTTCCATATTAAAGACAGTGTCTTCAAATGGCTTTACCATTGCGCCACGCCCAAAGCTGCCTAAACTACCGCCTTTAGTCGCCGACCCTGGATCTTCTGAATGCTTAGCAGCTAACTCTTCAAAGCGATCTGGGTTGCTATTCAGTTTTGCTTGAATTTCAAGTGCCTTCTCTTTTGCTACCTGTTTATCTTCGTCTGTCGCACTCACGCCAAAGCTAAATAAAATATGGCTTGCTTCACGTTGTTCATCACCTTGGAATCTTGTGATGTTCTCGTCATAGAATTTTTTGACATCTTCCTCAGAAACAGTCACATCCTTTAACAAGCTAGCAGCTGAAAGCAGTACAAACTCCACTTTCACTTTTTCAGGTTCTTTGAATTTTTCTTTATGCTTTTCATAGTAAGCTTGGATTTGCTCTGGTGTCACTTCCACTTCAGGCAAAAAATCAGCCGCTTTAATTTCTGTCGTACTGACTTCACGCTTTTGGTATTGGTATTTAGCTGATGCTTGTGCTACAGATTGTGGTGCAAATGCCAATCTAGCCAAATCATCTCGTGCTTGCGCAACAATCAAATCATTTCTAATACTAGCCTCTAATTGCGTCGCCGTTAAACCGTTTTGCTCTAATGTTTGCTGATAAATATCTTGTGAGAACTGGCCATCTTCTTGAAACTCTGGCCTACCTAAGATATGTTGGTTCAGCTGTGCATCACTGACTTTGAAGTTAGATTTGACCGTTTCAGCATTCACCAAACGACGCATCACAAGACCGTCAAGAATAGACTTTTTGAATGCCGGGCTTTCTAATACCGTCGGATCAAATTGATCACCTCGTGCCTGCATACGTGTTCGCACTGTTTCAACCGTATTACTATATTCTTGCAGTGACACTTCATCACCATTCACGGTAGCAATAGGCACATTACCACCTGCGCCAGTTAAGTACTGATCAATACCAAACAGTGCAAATGGCACTGTAATCACGGCTAAAATAATTTTTGCTAACCACCCTTTTGAGTGATTCCGAATAAGCTCTAACATAAGTTTACTTTCAAGGTTTTAATAACCAAACACCAAAAAATTGAATCTAAAAATTAGCTACGTAATATACCATAATTGGTGTACAGAAGCACAGGGAAATCATCCGCCATACGAGACAAGTAACAGTGAGGGGATAATAAAAAAGCGAACGGATTACGTTCGCTTTTTTGTGTTGGCGGAGCGGACGGGACTCGAACCCGCGACCCCCGGCGTGACAGGCCGGTATTCTAACCAACTGAACTACCGCTCCAGTATACGTTACTGCCAAATCACCTTGCAAAAATAAAGAGCGCTGCAATGAGCACTCTCTATTGTTTAAGGCTAATGTTATAAAAGCTTTGGTGGGTGCTAACGGGGTCGAACCGCTGACATTCGCCTTGTAAGGGCGACGCTCTACCAACTGAGCTAAGCACCCTGCAAACTTTACAAACTGTATTTCTATAAAACTAGCAGTGCTCTTTGGCTAATTACTTAACCAAAGAAGTGCGCTAGTTTACAGCATCTTTAAGCGCTTTACCAGCCCTGAACTTAGGTGTATTTGCCGCGCTAATTTGAATCGTTGCACCTGTACGTGGGTTACGACCATTACGTGCAGCACGTTTGCCTACATAAAACGTACCGAAACCAATTAAAGTAACCAAGTCACCTTTTTTTAATGACTTAGAAATGGCATCTGTTGTCGCGTCTAAAGCGCGCCCTGCTGCCGCTTTTGAAATATCTGCTGATTTTGCAATCTGATCGATTAGTTCTGATTTATTCACGAGTAATCCCCTCTAAGATTATTAAGATAACAGGCGCTACCTGTTATCACTTTATAACAAGCGATAAAAGCTTGTGTCAAGACTTTATGCGCCATTAATTTGAATAAAAACTAATGGCGAATCTCAGTTTTAGATCCCTTATCTGACCCTGTGACATTTGACGAAACTTTTTCTTCACTATCGGTCAATGGCTTAGGCATTTTCTCTAAAGCAAATTCCAATACTTGATCTATCCATTTGACAGGATGAATATGCAAATGGTTTTTAATGTTTTCTGGAATGTCAGCTAAATCTTTCACATTCGATTCAGGGATCAATACCGTTTTAATACCACCGCGGTGTGCCGCTAATAGCTTCTCTTTTAGCCCACCAATTGGCAACACTTCACCACGTAAGGTAATTTCACCTGTCATCGCCACATCAGCACGCGCAGGAATCTCAGTCAGCGCTGAAACCAATGCCGTTGTTAGGCCAATACCCGCACTCGGGCCATCTTTAGGTGTTGCGCCTTCAGGCAAGTGAATATGAATATCTTTGGTTTCATAAAAGTCTTCAGCAATGCCTAAACGCGCAGAGCGGCTACGTACAACACTCATCGCAGCATCTAATGACTCTTGCATCACATCACCAAGCTTACCTGTTTTAATCGTCTTACCTTTACCAGGCAATACCACAGTCTCAATCGTTAACAGTTCACCACCGACTGAAGTCCAAGCTAAGCCTGTCACCTGTCCGATTTGATTCTCTTTTGCTGCAATACCAAAGTCATAACGGTAAACACCCAGATACTGGTCAATGTTATCAACCGTCACGTCTACAGTCTTAATTGCCTGTAACTCTGCCCCATCATCAGCACGGTGATGATTTTTCGCATCTGTTTTGCTCTGCAACAGCTCTTTCACAACTTTACGGCATAACTTTGATAACTCTTGCTCTAAGCGACGTACACCAGCTTCACGTGTGTAATATTGCACAATATGGCGCAGGACATCTTCGCCAATGCGAATCTCTGTGCCTTTAAGTCCATTGGCTTTTAATTGCTTAGGCAGCAGATAACGTTCAGCAATATTAACCTTCTCATCTTCTGTGTAGCCCGCTAATCGAATAATTTCCATCCGATCCAATAAAGGCGCTGGAATATTCATGCTATTCGCAGTAGCAACAAACATCACATCTGATAAGTCATACTCAACTTCTGCATAATGATCAGCAAATGTGTGATTCTGCTCTGGATCTAACACTTCTAATAGTGCGGATGACGGGTCGCCACGATGATCTTGGCCCATCTTATCCACTTCATCCAATAAGAATAATGGATTTTTCACACCAGCTTTACTCATGCTCTGCAATACTTTACCCGGCATAGATCCAATATATGTACGACGGTGACCGCGGATTTCAGCTTCATCGCGCACACCACCTAAGGCCATCCGAATGAATTTTCGATTAACCGCTTTAGCAATACTCTGACCTAGTGATGTCTTACCAACGCCTGGCGGGCCGACTAAGCAAAGAATAGGTGCTTTTACCTTACCAACCCGTTGTTGGACTGCTAAGTATTCCACAATCCGTTCTTTAACCTTTTCTAAGCCATAGTGGTCAGCATCCAAGATTTGCTCAGCAGCAATTAAATCACGGCTGATTCTCGTTCTTTTCTTCCATGGTAGGTTGACTAAGGTGTCGATATAATTACGCACCACAGAAGCCTCTGCAGACATTGGCGACATCAGTTTAAGCTTTTTCAGCTCTGCATTCACTTTAGTCAATGCCTCTTTCGGCATGCCTGCCGATTGAATACGCTTTTCAAGCTCTTCCATCTCGGCATTTTCATCTTGCTCGCCAAGTTCTTTTTGAATCGCTTTAACCTGCTCATTCAAGTAGTATTCACGCTGACTTTTTTCCATCTGACGCTTAACACGACCACGGATACGCTTTTCCACTTGTAATATATCAATTTCTGATTCCATCAAATGCAGCAAATGCTCTAAGCGCTCAGTCACACTTAACATCTCTAACACTTTTTGTTTTTCTTCCAACTTGAGTGTCAGGTGTGCTGAAATCGTATCAGCGAGACGACCCGCTTCATTAATGGTTGCTAATGAGGTCAGAATTTCTGGTGGAATCTTTTTGTTGAGTTTGACGTATTGATCAAATTGCGTCAGCACTGTGCGCATTAAAGCTTCCACTTCACTGTCGCCTTCATGCGCTTGTTCAACTTTGTCTACCTTTGCCCAAAAGCTATCTTCAGACTCTTCAAACTCAGAGATACGCGCACGCTCAATACCCTCAACTAGCACCTTCACTGTGCCATCGGGTAACTTAAGCATTTGCAACACCGTCGCTATCGTTCCAATTTCATATAAGTCTTTTGCTTCAGGCTCATCTTTAGTCGCAGACTTCTGCGCCACTAACATGATTTTTTTATCTGCATCCGAGGCAATTTCTAATGCCTTTACAGATTTATCTCGACCTACAAAAAGTGGAATCACCAAATGTGGGTAAACCACGACATCACGTAGTGGTAATAATGGCATTTTGCCATTATTTGGTGAGTCTGGTGCTTGGTCTTCGGTCAAAGTTTGTTCAGTCATATTTACCTTAATTTTCGCTCGGGCTTATTTGCCCTATGCTATATAGAATGGGAACATTCTTCGATAGTTCAAGAGCAGACCGCATAAATAAATGTGCCAGAAAGGCCCAGCTACTTGATGCGGCAGTTATGCCACTATAAGCTAGTCAATCAGAATTGCAAATAGCCCATTGCGTTAACAGTCGTTAACTTGCGTTCTCTGCTCGTTTTGGTGAGTCTTCATAAATCATGATTGGCGGCGTTTCTCCATTAATCACGCCTTCGTCAATCACTACTTTAGATAAGTTTTCAATAGATGGAATATCATACATAACATCAAGCAATGCATTCTCAAGAATTGAGCGTAAACCACGTGCGCCCGTTTTTCTTTCCAGCGCCTTATTTGCAACAGCACTTAATGCCTCATCTCTAAACTCAAGCTCAACGCCTTCCATCTTAAAGAGTTTCGCATATTGTTTAGTTAACGCATTTTTCGGTTGCGTTAAAATGGTCATCAACGCTTCTACGTCTAATGATTCTAAAGTCGCAACAACAGGCAAGCGGCCAATAAACTCAGGAATAAGACCAAATTTAATCAGGTCCTGTGGTTCGATATCAAGCAATATCTCACCGACTTCACTCATATCATCTTTACTCTTCACTTCAGCACCAAAACCAATGCCGCCTTTTTCAGAGCGTAAACGAATAATCCGATCTAAACCATCAAATGCACCACCACAAATAAACAATATATTCGTCGTATCAAGCTGTACAAACTCTTGGTTAGGATGTTTCCGACCACCTTGTGGTGGTATTGATGCAACAGTCCCTTCAACCAGTTTCAATAATGCTTGCTGCACACCTTCACCTGAAACATCTCGTGTAATCGATGGATTTTCTGATTTACGTGAAATCTTGTCGACCTCATCAATATAGACAATGCCCCGCTGAGCTTTTTCGACATCGTAATCACACTTCTGCAACAACTTCTGCATGATATTTTCAACATCTTCACCCACATAACCTGCTTCAGTTAGTGTTGTGGCATCGGCCATTACAAAAGGCACATCTAATAAACGTGCAAGTGTTTGTGCCAGCAATGTTTTACCAGAACCAGTTGGTCCAATCAGCAAAATATTACTTTTTTGGATTTCCACATCATCTTTTGTGGCATTGTCGGCAATATGGTTGTGCCCAAGTCGCTTATAGTGGTTATACACTGCAACGGATAGGTTTCTTTTTGCCTGACTTTGACCAATCACATATTGGTCAAGAATTTTGGAAATTTCTTGCGGGCTAGGCAGCTCTTTTTCCGTGGTTTTTATATCATTAAGACTTTGAATCTCTTCTTTAATGATGTCATTACATAAATCCACACACTCATCACAAATAAACACGGATGGGCCTGCAATGAGCTTTTTCACTTCGTGCTGACTTTTGCCACAAAATGAACAGTACAGTAACTTTTCGTCTTCAGACTTTGTTGCCATGGAATACCCCTGCTACTAAATTCTTATTGTTAATACTATGCTGCTTCGGTGCGATTAGCAATCACCTTATCAATCATGCCGTATTTTACTGACTCTTCAGCACTCATAAAGTTGTCACGTTCTGTATCGACATCAATTTCTTTAGCCGTTTTACCAGTATGGTCTGCAAGTATTCCATTAAGTTTCTCACGTAAGTACATGATTTCTTTAGCCTGAATCTGAATATCAGAAGACTGACCTTGGAAGCCACCTGAAGGTTGGTGAATCATGACACGTGAGTTAGGCAAGCTAAAACGCTTACCTTTAGCGCCAGAAGCAAGTAGGAAAGCACCCATGCTAGCTGCTTGACCGATACATAAAGTGCTGACATCTGGCTTAATGAATTGCATGGTGTCATAGATTGACATTCCTGCAGTAACAGAACCGCCCGGTGAGTTGATATAGAAAGAAATGTCTTTGTCTGGATTTTCTGCTTCTAAGAAGAGTAATTGCGCGACAATCAGATTGGCAGATGCATCAGTTACAGGGCCGACTAAAAAAATCACACGTTCTTTTAATAAACGTGAATAAATATCAAATGAGCGTTCACCACGACCACTTTGCTCAATCACCATAGGCACTAAACCTAAGCCTTGTGTTTCTTGCATCGTGTTACTTAGCTTTGAATTGTCGCTCATTTTTATCGTCCTTTTTTATCCTGCCATTAATTCATCAAATTTAATTTTAGTGTCTTTCACTTTTGCCTTACCAAGCACCCACTCAACAACATTGTGTTCTGTTGCTAGCGCTGCTGGCTCGTCTAAGCGTTTCACATCGGCATAGTACCAATCAACCATCTGTGCTGGTTGTTCATAGTTTTGTGCAAAGGTTTCAACCATTGCTTTAACTTGATCGGCATCTGCTTGCAAATTCTCTTTATTAACAAGTTCAGACAAGATTAAACGCAGCGCTGTACTACGCTCTGCCTGCTCAATAAACATTTCTGGTTGTAATTGGATACTTTTAGGGTCCATGCCACGTTGTTGTAAGTTCTGCGCTGTCATTTGCATTAAGCGATTTACTTCTGTTTGAACCAATGCTTTTGGTAACTCAAGCTCAGTACCATCGACCAAACCTTGAAAGACTTGCTCTTTTACTTTGGCATTAATGCGTTTCTCGACTTCTTGCTCAAGACTTAACTTGATTTCGTCACGCATCTTATCAATATCACCATCAGCCACACCCAATTGCTTAGCAAACTCAGCGTCTATTTCTGGATAGACTGGCTGTGAAACGCTGTTATAAGTTACAACGTAATCAACTGTTTTACCCGCTAAATTTTCTGGGTTATGGTCTTTTGGATATTTAATCTGGAATTCTTTTGTCTCGCCTGATTTTCCGCCAGTAAGGTTTTTATCAAATAATTCAATGCGTCCAGCTTCGCCAAGCACAATATCCATGCCTTTATTATTGGTGCTTTCAACTTGCTCACCGTCAATCGACGCAGACAAGTCAATATTAATACGATCATCTTTTTTCGAAGCACGCTTAACTGGCTCGTAGCTGACACGTTGTTTGACTAACACGTCAATCGTTTTGTCGACATCAGCCTTAGCCACTTTTAATGTTGGCTTCTCGATGCTAACTTTTGACACATCACCCACAGTCACTTCAGGCATAATTTCAAAAGTCGCTGTGTACTCTAACTCAGTTGCCGCCTCAGCAAAGGGTTTGTGTTCAATATTAGGGTAACCAGCAACGCGCAATTTATTTTCTTCTACCGCATCACCAAAACTAGCTTCTACCGCTTTAGAAAACACTTCATCACGCACTTGCTCACCATGATGCTGACTCACTAAGCCCAGTGGCGCTTTGCCTGGGCGAAAGCCTGGAAATTTTGCTGTACGCGAGATTTCAGATAAGCGTTGTTGGATTTGACCTTCTAAAGGCGCCAATGGCACTTTAATGGTCATACGACGTTCAATATTACTGATTTTTTCAACAGATACTGCCATGCTGCACTTCCCGATTAATTTTATTGAAACACCATTTAGTGTTAATGGTGCGAAAGGAGAGACTCGAACTCTCACGCCTTTCGGCGCTGGTACCTAAAACCAGTGCGTCTACCAATTCCGCCACTCTCGCATGTGTTTGTTGTCCGCCTTTTTTAAGCGTCCTAAACATCAAAGGCGACATTGTATCTCAAATGATACCGTCAAGAAAAGCTTAATCTTACATAAATGTGACTTATTTAAATGCCTTTGTTTATTAAATTGCTTGGTTTCCCTAATTTAAATTTACTTTTTCAGCTGCGATAGTTAAAGTATGTCCTAGCGTAAGCTAATATAAAGAACGCCATAGAGTGCAATAATTAAGCTAGCGTGCTTGGCGAAAAGACTTTAGATAAAGAATGGATATATGGAAAATACTGACCACACAGCTGAAAACAATATGCTACGTACAGAATTAGAGTTATTGATTAAAGAACGAGAAAAGCTACTCGTCATCACTGGCGTTGCTGCTGGCTTAATTGCTGAAATCAACACTAATGATTTACCCATCCGTACGGTAGAAGCAGCCGACTTATTATCAACCAGCATTAACCAATTGCCAGAAGAAACGCTGCAAGATGCACTGAGTGCTGTACATGCCAGCATTGCATCTTAAGTTTATCTAGTTTTCATATTCGGGGGAGTTGAAGTCGCTAGGGCAACTTAAATTGTTATGCTAAGCATTCAAAACATTTTTGCATCAGTACTGATATGTCTGCTGCTTACTGGCTGCGCAACACAAGAGCAAGCAGCGAAGCCATTAGATAGTGCTGCAGTGACAGCTAAAATACTCGATAAAGACCCCAGTAGCGCAGCCTTCCAGGACTATTTAATTAAGCAGGGGTATACAAGCGCAGCATTGCCGCTGACCCAATGGGGCTTAGATGAACTGACTTTATGCGCCCTCTTCTACCATACAAAGCTTGACCTTGCCAAAGAACAACTCGCGCTGGCAGATCTAGCGGTTGAAACAGCTGGCATCAAGCAAAGGCCTGCGATTAATGCTGAGGTTGCACATAGCAACCTTAGAAATGACGATATCAAACCTTGGTCATATGGTTTATCTATCGACATTCCGATTGCAACTAATAATAAACGCGCCATTAAAGTCGACAAGGCACAGCAACATGCCGAAGCCGCAAAAATGGATGTCGCACAGACTGCGTGGCAGCTACGTCACCAAATTGCCACCGACTTAATTGCTTACCATCAGAACCAAGCAGAAACGACATTATTAACTGAAACCTTAGCAACACAATCTAGCATCGTAGCGATGTTAGAAAAACGTGTTGCTGCGGGTATTGCAGCAAAATCTGAACTTAGCACTGTCAGCTTATTAGCGCTCAAGTCAGAGCATGCACTAAATGAAAAACAAGCCCAGTTTAAACAAATTAAAGCCAAGTTAGCCGCTGATATTGGTTTGCCTGCAAATAAGTTCAAGGCCATTAACATCAAACCACTAGCTATAGATGATGTACTGGCAAAACAAGCTAAAGCATTGAATGCGCCATCTACAGCAAAAACATTGCAAGCAGATGCACTACTCAACCGTATCGATCTGCGTCGCAGTTTAGCTGAATACGCGGCAGCAGAAGCTGAGATTAGGTTACAGGTCGCTAATCAAACACCGGACATTACCATCAGTCCAGGCATTCTTTTTGATTTTGGCGACACCATTTGGTCGTTAGGTTTTTCTAGCTTATTAAACAGTTTAGATAAAAATACTGCGCTCATTAAACAAGCGACGCAGCTGCGTGAAATTCAAGGCAAACAATTTGAGCATTTGCAAGCAACAACGATTGCGACACTAAACCAATCATATGTCCGCTATCAATCAGCCCAGCAAACGCTGCAACGCGCAGAGGCGCAAGCAAAAAAACAACTTTCACAAAAGCAAACGATGCAAAAGCAATTTGATGCTGGGTTAATTGGTAAAGTGGCACTGAAACAGTTTGCATTAAATAGCATTGTCACTAGACAGCAGGTGCTAACGTCAAAATTCAAACTACTTACCATTGCTAACGACATTGAAAATGTCCTGCAAAAACCTTTATATACTTCTTTTAATATGCCCGAATTAACTGATAAATAGGTCAACATATGTTCAATAAAAAAGCAGCCACCGTCATTGGCTTACAAGCTTTACTCATTGTCATTCTCTTCTGGATGCTGGTCTTCTATGGCAAGGATGAGTTTGAAGATTACCGCGTTGAGCAAGAAGAAGAAATTGAAAGCGCTGACCGCGTCGAAGAAAAAGATGGGATTAGCATTGTCAGCTTATCGCCAGCTGTACAGAAAAACAGCGGCATCGAGACCGCAACAGTGGATGCCATGGCCTATCAAGATGAGATTAATAGTTTTGGCACTGTCACCCCAATTGATTCTCTCATCGCAACCAAAGCAGAGGTTGCACACTTACAAGCACAGCTGAGTGCAAATGCTGCCAGTAAAAAACAATACCAAGTACAGTATGAGCGCTTAAAAGCACTCAATGCCGATGATAAAAATGTATCGGATTTGGCTGTTCAACAAGCACAAGCCAAGCTCAGCAACGCCAATGCCAACATACAAAGTGCTGCGGTGCAAATTAAAAACCTAGAAGCTAGCACCAAACTCAAGTGGGGTCGCTTGCTTGCGAATGCGGCTTTTGGAAAGCAATCCTCCCCTGTGTTTAAAAAACTGTTATCTAGAGACCATGTTCTCATTCAAGTTAGCCTCCCGTTTAATACTGCAGATCCCAAAGCGGGCAATGTGATTGAAGTTACACCGTTAAATGGTACACACCCGATTAAAGCGACTTACCTCTCAGCTGCAGCAACTGCCGATCGCAATGGGGCTGGCAAAACCTTTTACTATAGCGCCCCAGCGAACAACTTAAGAACCGGCATGCGTGTCAGCGTCCATGCCAACGCATCCGAAAGTAGCGCAAGTGAAGGCATTGTCATACCGAGCAACGCCGTTGTTTGGTATGCAGGGACTCCTTGGGCTTATTTTAAGCAAGGTGGCAATCAGTTTGTACGTAAACCTATCTCAGCAGACACAGAAGTCGATGCTGGTTGGTTTAACATTGGATTCAATGCGGATAGTGAAGTCGTGGTAAAAGGTGCGCAGTTGCTGTTGTCAGAAGAATTTAAATATTTAATTAAAAACGAAAATGATGACTAAACTACTGTTATCAACAAGCCACATCATGCCAGTGCAGGCCAATAAGGTTGAATGCTTATGATGTCAGCCATTGTCCGTTTTTCCATCCGTTTCTACGGCGTTATGATTGGGTTGGCATTACTCATTATCGTCTATGGTGGTTATAGCTTATTGCGGAGCAATCTGGATGTTTTTCCAGAGTTCTCGCCAACACAAATCATCATTCAAACTGAATCACCTGGCCTCTCTGCTGAGCTGGTTGAAAGCCTTGTTACACAGCCAATAGAAACGTCTATTGCTGGTACAGTAGGCGTGGCCAATATGCGATCGCAATCCATTCCAGGCCTGTCTGTCGTCACCGTGATTTTTAATGAAGACACGGATATTTACCGTAATCGACAGGTTGTTGCTGAGCGACTGAGCACACTAGGTAATAAAATCCCCAAAGGCATCACGCCCAATATTACCCCACTCACCTCTTCAGCTAGTACAGTTCTAGGGTTTGGTGTCACTTCTGAGCAACGTAGCCAAATGGAGCTCCGCACCATTGTCGATTGGATTGTAACCCCGCATTTACTCTCAATACCAGGGGTTGCTGATGTCAATGTATTTGGTGGAGAAGTCCGCCAATACCAAGTGCAAATTAATCCCGCCAAATTGTTACAGTACCAGTTAAATATTAATGATGTGGTTGATGCGGCAAAAAAAGCAACGGGGGTCAGTGGTGGTGGTTTTATTCAAAACAGCAACCAACGCATTATCGTCAACACAGAAGGTCAAGCGACATCAGTAGAAACACTAGCTAAAGCCACATTAACGCACCGTGATGGGCGCACGATTACCATTGGTGATATTGGTCGCGTAGCAGAAGCCGCCGCGCCTTCGATTAGCTCAGCAGCGATTAATGAAGAACTAGGCATTTACTTATCCGTCCAAGGCCAACTCGGTGCAAATACACATGCAGTGACCATTGCGATTGAAGAGGCATTACAAGAAATCAAACCGACGCTTGCAAAAGAGCAAGTAACCTTACATGAAGGTCTGTTCCGCCCGGCTAACTTCATTGAAGCTGCCATCGAAGGTGTTCGCACAGACATCATGATTGGTTCTATACTAGTGATTACCATTCTGTTTCTATTTTTGTTCAATGTGCGGACTGCCTTTATTTCAGCAACGGCTATTCCGCTATCATTATTAACAGCCACGATTATCCTCGGCTATTTTGGCATCGGGCTCAACATTATGGTGTTAGGTGGCTTGGCGATTGCACTTGGTGAAGTGGTCGATGATGCCATTATTGATACGGAAAATATTTTTAGGCGTTTACGAGAAAATCGCCTATTAGACAAGCCGAAATCGAACTTCAAAGTGGTGTATGAAGCATCGATGGAAGTACGGACATCCGTTGTTTACGCCACCATCATTGTTGCATTAGTCTTTGTGCCACTACTCACATTAAGTGGTGTCGCTGGCAAACTATTTGCGCCGCTGGGTCTAGCGTATATCACAGCCATTATGGCCTCGTTAGTGGTCGCACTAACCATTACGCCAGCCCTATGCTATGTGCTACTTAGCAACGCCAAATTAGAAGCTGAAGATGCGCCCGTTATCAAATCAATTAAAACAGTGTATTTGAAACTGCTGCATAGTATTGAAAAAAACTTCAAATTGGTCCTAACGGGCAGTTTCTTATTTATTGCCCTAGGCTTAGGGATTTTATTACTCTTTAAGAGCCAATTCATCCCAGCGCTACATGAAGGCCATTTCATTATGCATATGACCGCCGTCCCTGGCACTTCTGAAAAAGAATCACTACGCTTAGGAAAACAAGTTTCTAAGGTTATTCGTGATATTGATGGCGTACAATCCGTTACACAATGGGTAGGCCGTGCGCCAAACGGCGCAGATACTTTTGGTACTCATTACAGTGAATTTGAGATTGAAATTGGTGCTTTATCTGGCCCAGAACAAGACCGTATACTCGCTGAAATTCGTCAAGAGCTATCTGGCATAGAAGACGATGATGATGACGATCAGGAGAATGAAGCCCATAAGCAGAATGATGACGAAGGAGCAGAAGATAAAATTGGCTTTGTTGGTGTCAACTTTGCCATTAACACATTCCTAACCGAGCGAATCGAAGAAACGATTTCAGGCTATGCAGCCTCTACCGTAATCAATGTCTATGGCAATGATTTAGATGCATTAGACAGAGATGCACAGAAGATTGCTGCTGTCGTGTCTGATATCAGGGGTGCAGAAGATGTCTTACTACAATCTCCTCCAGGCACGCCGCAAGTCGTGATTCGTTTACGCCCAGATAAATTAACTGAATGGGGCTTAAAAGCCGTAGATGTGCTGCAGGCCCTTAGTGCCTCATATGAAGGGGTGCCAATTGCACAAGTATATTTAGGTAATCGCGTGATTGGCTTAAGTGTACTGCTTGAAGAGGAAGCGAGAGATGATATTGGCGATATTAGTCGCATCCCATTCTTCAACCCTAATGGTAAGTTATTACATTTAAAAGATATTGCTTTTATCACACAAGAGAATGGCCGTTCGAAAATTCTACATGCGGGTGCCAAGCGTATTCAGACCATTACAGCGAATGTAGAAGGTCGCGATGTCCCTGGGTTCACCAACGAAGTCAAACAACGCATTAAAAGTGACATAGAACTACATAAAGGCAATTACTTAGAATTCACAGGGGAAGCGGAAGCGAATGCGCAATCTCGCGAAGATTTAGTTGTACACTCTGCCCTTGCGGGTGTCGCTATCTTCTTGATGTTATATATAGCCTTTGGTCAACTACGCAATCTATTACTTACCTTCCTTAACCTACCCTTTGCATTGATTGGTGGTGTACTGGCTGCTCTATTCACAGGCGGCTGGATATCACTTGGCTCCCTAGTTGGCTTCGTCACCTTATTCGGGATTACTTTACGCAACTCCATCATGATGGTGTCTCACTTCCAACATTTAGTCGACCATGAAGATTGTGTTTGGAATCTTGAAACCTGCATGCGTGGCGCGTCTGAGCGTCTACCCTCTATTTTGATGACCGCATTGGTGACTGGCTTAGGCTTATTACCACTCGCCGCTGGCAGTGATCAGCCTGGTCGCGAAATTGAAGGGCCAATGGCGACGATTATTGTGGGTGGCCTCGTGACTTCAACGATTCTGAATTTGTTGATATTGCCAACGATTATGTTGCACTTTGGTAAGTTTGAGAAACGCCTGCTTGATTAAGCTGCAAGCAATAGAAATTAATCGTATTTAATATATTTAAATCGCGCATCGTCGTTAGGTGTACCGGTCAGTGCGCTTGTGTCTTGCGCAGGCTGCCAAGCAATCACTTCCTCAATTTTATGCGCCAATGCAAAATCTTTGTCAGTAATGCCTTTCGCATCGTGTGTGCACAATTTAACAATCACAAATGCATAAGACACCGTTAGGTCTGGGTGGTGCCAAGCGGCTTCTGCTAAATGACCAACTGTATTTACTACCATTAGCGTTGCCTTCCAACCACTGGTTTTATACTTTCGGCGAATCCAGCCGTTTTCTAAGAACCAATGCGGGAGTTCTTTCTCTAGCTTAGCAGTGACTGCCTCATTGGTATACACTTCTTTAGACATACGTTTGTTTCATGATCGAATGATTAGTGTAGTGAACCTGCAACTTTATGGAGTGTTTCATAATTCACCCCTTCTAAAAAGTATTCATGGTCTGTTTTTTTCAACATCCATTTACCAAATGTTTTATTTAAGACGAAGTTACTAAACGCTTCATCAACAACACCTGTTTCACTCATCATTCTCAGGTTGAGTTCAGGGCCATCTGGCTTATCTGATTTGACTAAGACCAATTGTTGCGCATTCACTTTTTCGGCAAGCCATGCTGCAATGCTATCTGAAGTCACATCCCAACTCTTCGGAATACTGTCCTCAGCCAACACCATTTGACTTGGCAACCAAACAATACAGCGGTGTTGCCAAATACGCTCATCAATTTCCATTTCCGTTCTAGCAACCGCTAATTCTGGATTCATATTCGCAAGCAACAAGCCAAACTGATCCATGGCAAGCACTGCTAACTTGTGCGCACAAGGATCACTGATTTTTGAAACTTTTTGCGCATCCCTAACCGCGTCAGCAAACACGCCACCGCCTGGGACAATAATAATATTGCCATCACTAAATTTTGCAAAAAGGCCTAGCCATCGCTCGAGTTCATCTGACCCGAGTAGACTGCCCCCAACTTTTACTACCCACACAGTTTTGTTTCCTTTTTTCTTTTTCGTACGTCTTAACCATTTTTGGGTAAACCTTGATAATAGACCAAACATATTGCTCTTATCCGCTGCCCTAATGAAGTGGTTATTCTTAATCTGAAAAGATTTTTATTGATTCATTTTAAACAATTCCAATAGTTTCATCATAGTAGACGCTTTATCCAATGTTTCCAAGTACTCTTTATGACTATCGGAGTCAGCAACAATGCCACCACCGGCATAAAAATGCATTTGCTCTTGGTGAATGATGGCCGTACGGATAGCGATATTCGTATCTAATTGCCCATCAAAACTAATGTAGCCAATCGCACCACAGTAAACTCCACGTCGATTAGGTTCGAGTTCCTCAATAATTTGCATCGCCCTCACCTTCGGTGCCCCTGTGATAGAGCCACCAGGGAAACATCCACGTAATAAGTCTATAACGGTACAACTTGGCTTAAGTTTAGCCGTTACGATACTCACCAAGTGGTGTACATTGGCAAAACTTTGTAATTGGAATAGCTTTTCCACTTTCACACTACCCGTTTCACAACTTTTACCAATGTCATTTCTCAGCAAATCAACAATCATCAAGTTTTCTGCTTGATCTTTTGTGCTCTCTTGTAGTTGCTTCGCAAAAGCCGCATCTTTCTCTGCATCAGCATCACGTGGCCGCGTCCCTTTAATTGGCCGCGTTTCTACATGATCGCCAACTACTTGTATAAAACGTTCAGGTGAGTTCGACATCACCTGAAAACATGCCTCCTCATTCATTGGCAATTGCATAAATGCCATAAAAGGCGCTGGACTAATTTCACGCATTTTTTTGTAAGCCTGCCAAGCATCACCACTCACTGCGGCAGAAAAACGCTGCGCCAAGTTTACTTGATAACAATCTCCAGCTTGAATATAGGACTTAATGCGATCAAATGCCGCGTGATAAGCAGATTCCGTCAAGTTGCTTGTAACTTCTGAGCAAACATGAAAGGCTTGTTCAACTGCGGTGAATGGTGCATCAAACAATTGACACAATGCCCGCCAATTTGCTTGCGTCTCTGCAAAAAAACCATGTGAAATCAACGTGCTTTTTTGCCTGCGATGATCCACGACCACCGCCCAATCATAAATACCCAGCATCATGTCTGGCACGTCTTCTGTTTCGTTCTGTTGCTGAATTGCTTCTAAACGCCGGCCCAAATCGTAAGAAAAATAGCCAAGTGCACCACCAGAAAAAGGCAAATCTACAGGAACTGCTTGGTAGTTCGCTAGGTAACGGTTTAATAAAATAAATGGATCTTCTGTTTCAACTTGTTCGCCACGTGCATCACGGATAGTTGTTTGCTCGCCAATGGTAACGAAGGTCGCCTGTGGCCTTGCAACAATAATATCGTAACGCCCATATTCACTACCTGGTTTACCTGTTTGTGGATCCTGCATCTGCCCGCTATCCAGCAACATTGCCCATGGCTCATGCGCAACCCGTTCAAACAAACGTGCACTGTCATGATGGTAAGCTAATGTATGGATTAACAAGCTCATGACGCATCTTCTGTGTATGCCAGATTAGCCACCGCATAAGCTGGCAAACAAATAGCAAGTTGTGGTGTGAGTTGATGCGCTAGCAGCTCATTCAATGCTATATAAGGCTTGCTGATGCGTTGCGCAACCTCTCGTGCTAGAAAAGCACCCGCTCCTGCCCCAACAACTGTCATCTCATCCTTTAATTGTTTCATTACTGCCTGCTGAATCTGCACCAATTGCTTTTCACGACAATGCTTGGCTAATGCTATCCAGTCTGCCATTGGCTTATCACCCGCATCATACCCCACCATCCTGGCTAAGCGGTTGGCTGATGCGAACAATGTTTTCTCGCCCCCATCTGCAGTATCCGCCATATCCGCATCAGAGGCTAGCTCTTCTGTCAGCCGGTAAACATCAGCCATGGTCGCAAAATACTCCGCTGCAACATTGGTTTCCTGACCTGATAACGACAACTTCTGTGCCAGTGCCATCACTGGCGTACGCACAACGCCTGTGTAAACCAAGGTATCAGCTTGCATGCGTTCTGCATCAGTAAAACCACCGCCCACGACTTTGCCACTCGCAATGGCAATAATATCTGTCGTTGTACTGCCGATATCAATCAGCAAGGCATTTGGCTGATACTGCGCAATCAATGTTGCACTAGCATGCCAGTTAGCAGATGCAACTAGTTTGGCCTGTTGCAACACTTCGTTGCTGCTAAGGAAAGCGCTGCCAGTAAGTTGGTCATCCATGCCATAAAACAAAGTATGGTTGCCTAATAACTTAACCACTAACTGTGTAATTTGCGTCACGCCAGCATGGCGATTAGGGAATAAGTCGACCAATTCACCCGTCATCGTAACGGCATGTGCACATGTGTCAGGCGTGACCCCAAAGTCTTGCAACATCAGCGACATAGCAGAGGCTAAACGGTCTAAACCTTGCCATAAAGCACAAGGTAGCTGCTGGACGGCCTCAACTTCTCCATCGACACCTAACAATACGGCTTTTAAATGGGCACCACCAATATCCCACCCTACTTGCTTATCTCTATTAAGCATTCAACCTCACTTCGACTACATTTTTTTCTATTATTGGCATGGTTGCGTTTGGCTGTGTCATCAGTTGTAAAATCAACGCTGCTGGATTATGAGCAGTCGCGCGCGCTAATGCAACATAACTGGTCGTTAAGCGTGGGTTAATCTCAACGACCGTCACGCCATTTGCATTTACAATTACATCGACACCCATATAAGCCGTCAAATCATTAGGCAATAGGCGCGCGATCTGTTTTGCTAGCATTTCGAATTTCACCCAGTGCTGTTTCATCCCATTAACAATACAGCCATCTAATCGCAATTGATTGTTCTCAATAACAATTTCCTGACTATTGCAACTTAGCACATGCGCGTGGCCTTGATGCATTATGCATGCCATACTGGCTGCTTCACCTGATAGATAAGGTTGAATGATATAACGACCCGGCTCATCAAGCGCCTGACACCAAGATTGCAACTTCTCAGCGGAATCGAATACAAACGTATCGTCACAGCCAACACCATCATTCGGTTTTGCTAACCAAGTAGCTGCTATCTCTTTTGGCCAATGTTGCCATGTATAACTGGGAATACAAGCAATATTCGATTGCGTTAATAGTTGTGCCGTTTGCAGTTTATTACTAAATGTTTGAATGGACGCCAAATCACAACCAATAACGGTTTTCCCTAGGTCTAATGCTAATGCTGTCATGCTAGTCAAACAACCATCGGTTTCTGGTGCAATCAGCCAAACTGCATCCACATCCATCATTTCCGCTTGCCACCGTGCATTCACATCATCTTGCTCGCCGACAATGCTACATTGATTGCAATCTTGCGGTGGGGTCAGTCGAGCATCGACTGTCGTATGAATGATATATCCTAATGCTGACAAATCTCGCAATAATGCATCACGCATTAATGCGCCTTCAGATGCCAACGACAACGGCAAATCGCTATCATGAAAGCCACCAGCAGTGATAAACTCGCAAACAAAGATTGTTTTTATAAGGTTATTTTGCACATCATCCCAGTGATTGATTTATTAAATGGTGTTTGCGTGCATGCAAAGCAAGGCTTACGCGCGCAGTATCAACCCATCCATTCAAGCCTGACCCACTCCTCCCAGCCATTAGATATTGTAAAGGCTTTTATGGCTATCCACCCATTTAAAACACTCTATATTGCAGATTTAAATGCAATACAATCAACTAATGAACTGGGTCAAACACATGCGGCAATATTAACTGAAATTAAACAGCAGTTTCCACAACTAGAATTGTGGGTTGATGCAGGTACTAGCACCATACAAAAAACAACATATTTTCAATCTTTAGGTGTCCAAATAGTATTAGGTAGTGAATCCTTCCCGGCAATGACAAGCTACCAAACTTTACAAAAGCATTTGGACAGCAACTACATACTCTCATTAGATTTCCTTAGAGAGGGCTACCGAGGCCCGACTTCATTATTAACAGATACAACAGCATGGCCTAAAAAAGTCATTGCCATGACCTTAAGCCAAGTCGGCACTAATGCTGGCGTTGATAACAGCGCCATTCATCAGTTATTGGAGCGGAGCACTGGACAAGAGATTTATGCAGCGGGTGGCATTCGCCATATTGATGATTTGCGAACCTTAAATACAGAAGGTGTAAAAGGCGCGTTAATCGCTTCAGCATTACATCACCAAGCACTCACTAGCAGTGATCTAGAAGCACTGACAGCATAAAAAAAGCCCGAACCATGTTCGGGCCTTCCTAAAACACAAGCGACGCTTATTCTAGGTTCGCGTGTAATGCACGCATACCTTGCTCTGTTAAGTCCTCAGCATGGATTAGCTCAGAGATAGCACCTTCTAAGAAGACCAATGTTGAAAGCTCAAATTGTGAGCCCATTGGCATCCCTTTAGTTAGTGGGAAGCTATCGTCTTGACCAACTTGCACAACTAAATCTGCAACATCAGCCATTGCTGAAGATTTCTTCATAGAAATCACAGCCAATTTAGCACCAACCTCTTTTGCTTTCTTCACGAAAGGCAATAATGTTGCCGTGCCACCTGAACCTGAAACTAAAATCAGTAAGTCACCTTCTTTAATCGCTGGCGTAACCACTTCACCAACCATATACACTTTATGGCCTGAGTGAACTAAACGCATTGCAAAAAAGCGAGAAACTAATAAAGAACGCCCTGCACCACCGATGAATGTTGTACCTGAGCTTTTCACTAAGTTAACTAACTCAGCTGCTTTGCTTTTATCTGTTACGTCTAAAATACGTTTTAAATTGTCTAAAATAAACTGTTGATGATCCATTTTTCTTCCTTTAAATCTAATTGATTAACTTGATTCGGCAATTGTTTTAATAAGTACTTTAAAACAAAAAATCCCGACACATTCCTGAGTCGGGATTTTTAAGCTCATATCAATAATTACTTATTGATAACAGTAATTAACCGTGAGCAATTTTTGTGATTTCTGCAGCAGAAGCAGCAGGATCTTCAGCACCGTAGATAGCTGCGCCAGCAACGATGATAGAAGCACCAGCGTCACGTACTTGAGCAGCTGTGTCAGCTTTAACACCACCAGCAACTGAGATATCAGCGCCTGTGTTTAAAGCAGCGATTGTAGCTAAATCGTTAAATGGTGTTTGGCCAGCAGCTTGCTGATCAAGACCAGTATGAACACCGATGATGTGTGCGCCAGCAGCAACAACTTCTTTAGCTAGAGCAGCTTTATCAGCAACGTTGATCATGTCAACTTGTGCTTTTTTACCATATTTGTTTGCAACGTCGATAACACCTTTGATAGTACCGATGTCAGCACAACCTAGAACTGTACAGATGTCTGCACCAGCTTTGTAGAATGGCTCAGCTTCGTAGAAACCAGCATCCATAGTTTTTAAGTCAACTAGGATTTTGTTGTTTGGGAACTTAGCACGTAGTGTTTCTAGTAATTTGATACCGTTATGCTTGATGCATGGTGTACCGATTTCTAGAATGTCAACGTGAGGAGCAACTGTAGCTGCTAGTGCAACTGTTGCGTCAAAGTCTAGTGAATCTAATGCCATTTGTGTTAATGCCATGGTTAATCTCCGATATAAAGTTAATTATTACGACAAACGCTTTTAGTGTGTAAAAGCGTTTACCGCTGTTTTGTACTACTAAAAACTGGACACACATAATAAGTGCCCAGCAATTTCCTGTCAATCTTAAAAACCAATTTTCATCTACCCATTTGGGGTATGAAGTTCGTTTTTAAAACTGAATTAAAGCTTTTCGCTCAATGCTGCTTCAAGTTTGTCTTGATCAGCAACGAAACCACGAATGCCTTCAGAAAGCTTTTCAGTTGCCATTGCATCTTGATTTAGTGCAAAGCGGAACTCTTCTTCTGTCATCTTCGCTGGCGCTGTTTTAGATGCACCACCATCAGATAATACTTGTGTTAATGTGCCTTCTGTTTTCTCTAAGTCTTGTAACAAGCCTGGAGATACAGTTAAGCGATCACAACCTGCTAGCGCAATCAACTCACCAGTGTTACGGAATGAAGCACCCATCACCACTGTTTTGTAACCGTGCTCTTTGTAATATTGATAAATATTACGTACTGAAATCACACCTGGATCTGACTCTTGATCATATGTTTCACCTGTTTTTGCTTTGTACCAATCTAAGATACGACCAACAAATGGTGAGATTAAGAATACACCAGCTTCAGCACATGCACGCGCTTGACCAAAACCGAATAACAATGTGAGGTTACAGTTGATGCCTTCTTTTTCAAGCGCTTCGCCTGCTTTAATACCTTCCCATGTTGATGCTAACTTAATCAACACACGATCAGTACCAACACCAGCTTCTTTGTATAACGCTACTAATTTCTTACCTTTAGCAATCATTTTCTCAGTGTTAAATGACAAACGTGCGTCAACTTCTGTCGAAATACGGCCTGGCACTACTTTAGAAATTTCGATACCGATTAATACAGCTAGTTTGTCAGCCGCATTTTCGATTTGCTCTTCTTTGCTACCACCTTGTGCTTTTGCAAAAGCAATTGATTCTTCAATCAAGTGTGCGTATTGCGGCAATTGACTTGCTTTAAGCAATAATGATGGGTTAGTTGTTGCGTCCACAGGCTTTACTGATTTAATTGCATCTACATCACCAGTATCCGCCACAATCGTGGTCATTGATTTAAGTTGTTCTAATAAATTAGCCATTACATCCTCCTAGAAAATTGCTGAACTTTTGCGTTATTTGTCGATTTGTAGAAATTTAACTAGAGCATTATATCGCAAAATAATCCTAGAATGATTCGACAATGTGAATTTTCATCTATTTGTCATGTTCTTTAGATTGCAAAACAATGTTAATTAGATTGTATCGCCTTGATTACGCGCCTAACATGGCTGACATATTATTTGGATGAAGTTGTTATGCATGTTTATCATGAAGAAGATACTGCAACGCAGGCGTTAGAAATACTCACAGCCACCAACACATGGTTGCTAGCACGCCATCAATGGTTAATTGATACTATGCGGTGCATTCTTACCGGAGAAAATCTACCACCGACAGACAAGCTAGCTACTTTTGATTATGTGATGCCAGAGCACGTCAATCTGTCAACACACTTAATGCAGCACTTTACTGAGATTAGAACTGCTTTAGAAACACAGTGGCTAGAAGCAACTAATACGATTCATCCCATGTCTGGATTAACCGTTTATGAGCAATTAAACAGTTACCAGTCTTCGGCACATCACTTTATGCTTGCAGCAAAAAAGGCCCATCAAAAACTTTTAGAGGAATTCGCTATGCGTGACTCACTTACTGGAGCAAAGACTCGATTAACCATGGATGCCACACTCAAAGAAGCGTTAGAACAAGCTGAAGTTTCTGGGCGTCCTTGCGCTATCGCATTAATTGACCAGAATGCATTTAAAGCCATTAATGACCGCTGGGGTCATGTTGTGGGTGATGAGGTGCTCGTACAAACAGCGAACATCTTCCAAAACAACTTGAGAATGACCGACCAATTATTCAGGTTAGGTGGTGATGAATGGCTAGTCCTGATGCCGAAAACCACCAAAGTACAAGCGGATAAAGTCATGCAAAGAACACTAACAATCTATAATGCCTATCAGTTCAAAGCCCATGATGACACGGATTTTTCAACAACCTTCAGTTATGGCATTGCAGAGTCTAGTGAAGAGCTTACGGTAAAAATATGGTTAACCGAAGCAGACAAGCAGCTTTACGAAAATAAACGGGAAAGCGAGACTGTTACTCAGCATCAACCTGCAAATCAACAACAGGTAAGCGCAAGCTAAAGGTTGTTGGCTGGCCCAAGTCACTTTCCACGCGTACAGCACCCAGATGCTTTTCCGCTACTGTGCGCACAAAGTACAAGCCTAAACCTGATCCACCCGCCATTTTTTCATGACCCTTCACTCGTGAGAAACGTTTAAATAAATCCGCTTGCTCACCAGCGGAGATTCCTCGCCCATCATTCGTCACAGAAAATGTCGCGTGGGTTTTTTCAGCATTTGTTGTCAGCTTAACCAAGATTCCAGTCTGTTCAGCGCCATATTTCACTGCATTTGTCAGTAAGTTAAGCATCGCACGATGCAGCAAGCCAAAATTGCCCGATACCCAAACAATGTCCTCGCCTAAATCACGCTCAATCACCATCCCTTTTTGGCTGGCCGCTTCATATGCATCATCAATGGTTTGATGTACCAAGCCTAACAAATCCACCTCTTGAAACTGTTTTCTATCTAGCATTTCTGCACGTGAAGCTTGTAAAAAGTCTTCCGCTAGCTGTAATGCCTGTGATAATGGCTGTTGCAGTTTTCCTTTTAATTGTTGATGTGTCTCTACTGTCATCAAGGCTTTTGCAATTGGCGCTCTTAAATCATGTGAAATAAATGCAAGCGTTTCTTTTCTGTCTTGATTCAAAAAGTGCAGTTGTTCTGATGCTTTTCGCACCTGTGCGATACGCGCATCAAACTTATCGTAGCCAGCCAACTTCAGGCTACCTTCCTGATTCGGCAAACTCATGATGTTTTTTCGTAGATATTGCAACTCAAAATCTAAGAAACGTTGTGCAGCTTCTAACTTACGCCAACTCCATAATGGATAGGCCAACAACAAAGCCACCATCGCTGCGGATGGTGGTAACCATAGCCCTGCTAACTTAGGTAACACCCCAGCCAACAAACCAATTAGCACCATGAATAAAATCGTACTGACAAAGCCGCGCAAACCCGGCAATTTAGGCATCCATAGCAAAGGCGCAACCGATAGTAACAATACCGTGGCGAGTGCAATTGATCGTGGCACTTCTGTAATCAAGCTTTGTTGGCGGATAGATTGCAACACATTTGCATGAAACTCCACACCAGCCATGGGTTGACCTAAGCCTGAGACTGGGGTGGTTAAAAGATCATTCATCCCCAATGCCGTCGCGCCAACAAGCAATATTTTGTCTTTGAATATGTTTGGCGGGTACTCACCGTTAAGCACTTGCGCATAAGACAAACGGTAAAAATGACCTGGTGGGCCTAAGAAATTGACACGCCTCTGCTCTGTTCGAACCAAGCTAAATGGATTGAGCGTCCCCGCTTCAACATTCGTCGTAAAGTTATTCTTGCTTTTGTTTTGTTGCGCAACATTTAACGTTGCTTGCGCAAACGTTTGCCATACTGGCGCGCCAACCCCCTCATACAAATACACACTTCGCGCAATACTATCTTGATCTAATACAGCATGCACACGACCAATATCAGCAGCATGTTGCATCAACTTAGGGAGCGGCAAGGTTTCTATAATCTGGCCATTAGCACGCACCGCCTCCAACAACACAGGTAATACCACATTTCCCGAACCTTCAATCGCTTTAGAAAGTGCCAAATCGGCGTTCGTGTTACCACGTTCAGGCTCTGCAAAAATAACATCAAAACCAATCGATGCCGCCTCTTCATTTTTTAATCGCTGCAACAGGTCTGCGTGTACTTGTCGCGACCAAGGCCAACGACCCAACTGCGATAAGCTGTCTTGATCAATAGCAATAATCACAATATCATCCGGTGGTGCAACTTGAATTAAACGCTGCCCAATATCAAAAATCACATTGTCGACACGATTAAAAATGCCGCTAAGGTGTAGCACCAGCGTAATAAGCAGTAAGATTAAAGCAGAAGACGCTAAGTCATTAAGTTGAAAACGACTAAATGAAAAGCCCAGCACGATTTTGCACTATTCCGGATGTGCGTAGAACTCATAAACAGCAGCAGGACCAGAAACCCCATCACGATCTATGTGTTTAATATATAAGGTTTGTTTACCATATTCTTTAAGCAAGAAGCTAAACTGCTCTTTGACATTGCGGCCCTGCCATACATCTATTTGGTGATTAAACTCATTATCTAAACTCGCGTCGTAAGTCATCCCATCGGCTGGCGGAAGCGTATTCACATACACACGATTATTGGCCACTTTCACTGTTAACTGACTAACATCCGGTTTGGGAGGTAGCGGCTTATAGGTAAATTGACTGACTTTAATGGCAGGGCCTATATCTTCCTTGCCCTCTGCATCATTGGCGACACTGGTTAATCGCAAGAAGTAAGTGCCCGGGGCCAAGTTTTTGCTCACTTGATATTCTGTTGTGGCAACACGATTGGTCTCATGTACTTGCTGGAATGACTTGTCTTGTGCAATTTCAACGCTATACAGCTTCGCTTCTGCGACAGGCTGCCATGATAACAACGGTTTTGCTTGTCTAACCACCTCATTAGCAGATGGCGAAATAAGTGCTGGCTGTAACGGGCGCGCATTAACAGTAAATGCATGTAAGGCATCGTAACCAGCAATACCATTTTTATCTTTCGCGCGTACATTCAGAAAGTAGTTGCCATCAGCAACATCGGCAAATACCAGCTGTTGCGTTTTGCTCTCTGACTCCGCAATAATTTGATTAAGCTGTTGATCAGTCACGACTTTTCCCGCCCAGGCCGCTGCACCCTGCATATCAGGTAATTCAAAGGTCAATGGCAGCGATTGATAATGCTTTTTTAACGCTGTTGTGTTGGCCGCTGGTAGCAATACTACTGGTGGCAATGGTGCTTTACCTTGTTCAACCTTACTACCGAAGCCTTTATTCACTAGTACTTCAGTCCCTTGCGCAGCCAAGCCGACACGGCCATCTAGTGTTTCTTGCACCATGGCTTTATCACCCGCACTCACGCGAAACTTCGTTCCTCGAACCGCAGCAATCGCGCTAGGCGTAATCACTTGCATTTGATTGCCCTGTTCATGTTTTGGATTAGCATGTGTCTGCAATTGCCCTTTTTGTAAGCGCAAGCGTGTATCAACCATTGCGCCACCACTATACAAGCTCATGGTGTCGAGCTTTAAGTTCGAGTTTGATGCGAGCTCAGACGTTGTGCCATCGGCAAATCGAATCACAACTTTGCTGTTTTCTTTTGTGCTGATGTTAGCACCAGCGCCAAGCTTCTGACCGACCGCTAATGGTTGGGTATCCACCGCTGACACCTGCAAATCTGCCTGACCTGAAACGAAAATAACTTCTGCGCTAGCAGGCGCTTGTTTAACTAAGCCGAGCGGCACCTGCAAAACCTTACCAACCTGCATGCGATAAGGGTTTTTCACTTGGTTTAGTCGCTGTATGGTCTTCCAGTCATCTGGATTGATCAAATGCTTTTTTCCTAGCGTAATTAGATTATCGCCTGGGCGAACAGTGTACCGCCATAGACCCGCTTCTTCAGCTGCAATGGCTTGCAAGCTAAAACAGCTCAACAGCATAAATGCTACCGCTGTTTTCCAATGCATAAAATCAATCATTTTTCCACCCATCAACAACTAATCCAACCTTTCTAAACGATAGCCTTGATGGTAAACAGAAATTAAACGCCAACCGAACTCTGGAATGAGCTTCAGCTTGTTACGTAAATGACTAACATGCACATCCAACGTACGTGTATCAATATCTGGTGTCGTGCCCCAAACAACTTTCGTCAAATGTGCGCGAGATAACAAAATACCAACCTGGCTGAAGAAATACAAAGCCAAATCCAGCTCTTTCTCAGTTAACTTAACGGGGCTGCCATCAATGGTAAATTTCCGCTTAGCAAAGTCAACGGTCAATGCGTCATATTCCACGACACTTAATTCAGTCGTTTTGGGATTTGAGCGTCGGTATAAAGCATTGATTCTGGCAATCAGCACTTTGGGGTTAACAGGCTTCACAATATAATCATCAGCGCCTGACTCAATCACAGCAACAATATCTTCTTCTGCATCCCTTCCTGTTAAAAACACAACGGGTGGATAGCTGCCTTTTATTTTGATGCTTTCTAGCACTTCACGGCCAGTCATGTCTGGGATTTCCCAATCGAACAGTGCTAAGTCATATTGATCTTCATGTATGGCTTTTAAGCAAGCGCGTCCAGACTCGAAGTGGTCGACTTCATGCCCTGCAGCCTGCAATGCTTCAATAACATCATCAGCAAAGGAACGATTATCCTCTAAAAAAACAATTTTCATACTTCTCCATTTTACAATAGGTCCGGCGGTATTGTCCCATACCTAACAAACCAATCATACGCTGAATTGTTAATTTATATTAAATGCAAATTAAATCACTGCATGGGCTAATAGCGTTGCCACGGTCAAATCAGCACTTGTTCCTGGATTAATACCAGCTGCTTTAAGTTGCGCATCAAATGTTAATAACGCCTTCAAATACAGTTTTGGGTTCGTGCGCTGTTGATAAGCTTCATAATGCACCTTTGCCTCTGATTGCACTTGCTCTGCCTGTGCCACACCGTGTTTCCGTACGATGTGGCTATCTAGATGATGACTCAACCAGTATAAGTATACCTCCGTAACGGCCCAAGCAGCGTTATCCAAGCGCTTTACTGCGGCCTGATAGTGCGGCACACCTTCCGTGAGAATGTTAAAAAAACCATTGCTATATTGCAGCGCGATTAAATCCCTACTGGCTGCGGCTTCCATCACAGTCAGCAAGCTAGCTCGCGCTGGCCCGTGTACATCATGTGTGTCAGATTGACCTAAACCTGCAGGGTTAGCGCGTAAAATAGCTTTAAATAGCCACTCAGCATCCGTCACCGTTGTTGATTTGAGCATCTTAGGCAAGTGTGTCTGCAACGGTTGCTCAGCATCTTGCAAGCGGCACTGAATAATAGGCGCACATAGCAGAATAATGCCCAAATTTGTATTACACGCAACAGCCTCCCAAGTCGCTGCAACGCCTTGATAAATACGCTCGCCAAGTGATAAATCAGCTTGTGAAATAGCAATAGCCGACACCTCTGCACTTTCAATAAAGTCCTGCACTTGCATGCCGTGCCCATCAGCAAACACATGTACATTACCTGGCTTTATCGCTTCGACCTCGGCTAAACATGCCTGTTGGTATACATGCTTTAACAATCTTGGTTGGTCATCTCGCATCATGAATGATCCGGCAACTGGTTTATTAAATCATCGACTAATAAGTCAGCGACATTCACCTCACAAACGGCTTGTAGTCCGCGCCAAGCCGGAATGCTATTGACCTCAAGCACCCACAGCTGCCCTGCTTCATCTCGCATGATATCAACGCCGCAATAAGCAATATCGATTGCTTTTGCTGCTTTGAGCGCTAACTGTTGGATAGCATCATCTTCAATACGATCACACTGCGCGCCTTGTGCAACATTATTTAACCAGCCTTCTCCACTGCGTCGCAT
>SPJO01000107.1 GCA_006844635.1 Methylophilaceae bacterium
CAAAGGTCATGCTGCTGACAAAAAAGCGAAGAAATAGGAGCTTATGATGGAAGTTACAGCAGTATTGAAAGGTGTGCATCTTTCTCCGCAAAAAGCGAGACTTGTCGCTGATATGGTCCGCGGTAAGAAAGTTGACCAAGCATTGAATATCTTAACGTTCACGCCGAAAAAAGGTGCGGAGCTGATTAAGAAGGTGGTTGAGTCAGCTATTGCTAATGCAGAACACAATAATGGTGCAGATATCGATGAGTTGAAGGTGACTTCAATTTATGTTGATAAAGGTATCGTGCTAAAAAGAATCCGCGCTCGCGCCAAAGGCCGTGCTGGGCGTATCATTAAACCAACCTGCCACATTCATGTGACAGTCGGCGATTCAAAGGCGTAATATGGGACAAAAAATACATCCAACCGGCTTTCGTTTAGCCGTTCAAAAAAATTGGTCATCTCGTTGGTACGCAAACTCTAAGCAGTTTCCAGAGTTGCTACAAAACGATATCCAAGTGCGTGATTTCTTAACGAAGAAATTAGTGAATGCAGCTGTGAGTCGAGTATTGATCGAACGCCCAGCAAAAAATGCAAAGATTACAATCTATAGTGCCCGTCCAGGCGTAGTGATTGGTAAAAAGGGTGAAGATATTGAATCTTTACGTACTTCTTTGCAAGGCATGATGGGTGTGCCAGTGCACTTAAATATCGAAGAAGTGCGTAAGCCTGAAATCGATGCTTCGTTAATTGCTCAAAGTATCGCGCAACAGCTTGAGAAACGTGTCATGTTCCGTCGTGCAATGAAGCGTGCAATGCAAAATGCAATGCGTCTCGGTGCACAAGGAATTAAGATTATGAGTTCTGGCCGTTTAAACGGTATTGAGATTGCACGTACAGAATGGTATCGCGAAGGTCGTGTGCCACTACATACATTGCGTGCCGATATTGATTATGGTGTTGCGGAAGCGCTAACAACATACGGTATTATCGGTATTAAAGTTTGGGTATTTAAAGGTGAGATTTTCGCTGATAATGCACAAGCAGCACAAAATGCGCCAGCAGTAGAAGCTGAGCCAGAGAAAAAAGCAAGAAAGCCGAGGGTTAAAGATGCTACAGCCGTCTAGACAAAAATTCCGTAAGATGCAAAAAGGCCGTAACAAAGGCATTGCAACAACGGGTAATAAAGTAAGTTTTGGTGATTTTGGATTAAAAGCTGTTGGTCGTGGCCGTATTACGGCTCGTCAAATTGAAGCTGCACGTCGTGTGATGACGCGTCACATTAAACGTGGTGGCCGTGTTTGGATTCGTATCTTCCCAGATCAGCCAATCTCTAAAAAACCAGCTGAAGTACGTATGGGTAATGGTAAAGGTAGCGTTGAGTACTACATCGCGCAGATTAAGCCAGGCAAAATGCTATATGAGATGGATGGTGTAAGTGAAGAGCTTGCTCGTGAAGCATTCAGATTGGCTGCTGCTAAGTTGCCAGTGCCAACTGTATTTATGACGCGTCAATTGGGTGGTTAAGGAAACGATGATGAAAGCTACTGAATTAAGAAGCAAAAATACGGATGAATTAAACAAAGAGTTAATCGAACTGCGCCGCGCACAATTTAATCTGCGTATGCAAGCGGGTACTCAACAACTTAATAATCCGGATCAAATGAAAAAAACACGACGCAATATTGCGCGTATCAAGACTGTGCTTGCTGAAAAAGCAAAAGCCTAAGAGGATAAATGATGACAGAAACACAAGTAAAAGTCGTTCGCTCTTTAAGCGGTCGTGTCGTAAGTGACAAGATGGACAAAACTGTTAGCGTATTAGTGGAGCGTAAAGTTAAGCACCCATTAATCGGTAAGGTGATGACAAAGTCTAAGAAATTTCATGCACACGATGAAGCTAACGAATGTAAAGAAGGTGATATCGTAACGATCACAGAAGGTCGCCCATTATCTAAGCATAAAACTTGGGTAGTAAGTGGTATCACAAGGAAAGCAAACTAAAGCCTGCTTTAGTTTTAAATAATTTGCATTTTCTAGTTGCTAGGCAATGCAAACAAGTTGTATAATGTTGGACTTTTCGGCGCTCGTGGATTTTTAAAGAGTTCACTTAAGCTAGCGCCCCAATACTGACCGTGGTCAAAAGGCCGTTACCAACGATAGTTGGCGGCTGTTTTGGTAAATACGGATTAAGTTGGAGATTATTTCATGATTCAAATGCAATCTAGGCTAGAAGTAGCCGATAACACTGGTGCGCGTTCTGTGATGTGTATCAAAGTGTTGGGTGGTTCAAGACGTCGCTACGCCAGTGTTGGTGATGTGATTAAAGTGACGATTAAAGATGCTGCTCCACGCGGACGTGTTAAAAAAGGTGAGGTGTATAACGCTGTTGTTGTACGTACCGCTAAAGGTGTTCGCCGTCCAGATGGCTCATTATTAAAGTTTGATGGTAATGCTGCTGTTTTGTTAAACAATAACTTAGAGCCAATCGGTACACGTATCTTTGGCCCAGTGACGCGTGAACTACGTAGTGAGCGTTTCATGAAAATCGTTTCTTTAGCTCCTGAAGTACTGTAAGAGCGAAGAAGAGGATAGATAAGATGAGCAAAATTCTTAAAGGTGACCAAGTCATCGTCAACACAGGTAAAGATAAAGGTAAGCGCGGTGTTGTCACTAGCGTACTTGATAATGGCCTGGCTGTTGTAGAAGGTATTAACGTAGCGAAGAAACATCAAAAACCAAACCCAATGAAAGGTGAGGCTGGCGGTGTTGTTGCTAAAGAGATGCCAATTCAGATTTCTAACATTGCCTTGTTTAACGCGGCGACAGAAAAAGCAGACCGAGTTGGTTATAAAGTGCTTAAAGATGGTCGCAAGATTCGTGTGTACAAGTCTAACGGCGAAGCTGTTGACGCTTAGGTAAATAGGATAAATTATGGCGCGCTTAAAACAATTTTATAGAGAGTCAGTCGTTAAAGATTTGACTGAGAAGTTTGGTTACAAGTCTGTAATGGAAGTACCTAAACTAGAAAAAATCACAATCAACATGGGTGTTGGTGATGCTGTTGCTGATAAAAAGGTGATGGAGCATGCAGTCGGTGATATGGAAAAGATTGCTGGTCAAAAAGCAATCGTAACGAAAGCTAAGAAATCTGTTGCTGCTTTTAAAATCCGTGACGATTATCCAGTTGGCTGTAAAGTGACTTTACGTCGCGAACGCATGTATGAGTTCTTTGATCGTTTGGTAACAGTGGCGATTCCTCGTGAAAGAGATTTCCGTGGTCTATCTGCTAAATCATTCGATGGTCGTGGTAACTACAATATGGGTGTGAAAGAACAAATCATCTTCCCAGAAATTGACTACGATAAGATTGATAAGCTTCGTGGTATGAATATCACGATTACAACAACCGCAAAAACTGACGAAGAAGCTAAGGCATTGCTTTCTGCGTTTAACTTTCCTTTTAGAGGTTAAGACATGGCAAAAACATGTATGACAGAGCGCGAAAATAAACGACGCGCTACCGTAAAAAAATTCGCTGCAAAACGTGCTGCGTTAACAGCAATTATTAACGATCAAAGCGTTAGTATTGAAGAACGCCGCGAAGCACGCTTAAAGTTGCAAGCACTACCGCGCAACTCTAGTCCTGTGCGTTTGCGTAATCGTTGTGCGCTTACTGGCCGCCCTCGTGGTGTGTTTAGTAAATTTGGAATTGGACGTAGTAAATTGCGTGACTTGATGATGGCTGGCAAAGTGCCAGGTGTTACCAAGGCTAGCTGGTAAATAAGGAACAGATCTATGAGTATGAGTGATCCAATTGCCGACATGTTAACGCGTATTCGTAACGCGCAAAGTGTTAACAAAGTATCGGTTTCAATGCCAGCATCTAAATTAAAAGGTGCTATTGCTAACGTGCTTAAGGACGAAGGCTATATTGAAGACTTTGCAGTGGAGCCAAATGATGGCAAGCCATTGTTAAACATTAGTCTTAAATATTATGCTGGTAGCCCAGTTATTGAGACGATTGAGCGTGTCAGCAAACCGGGTTTGCGTGTTTATAATAGCGGGCAAAATATCCCTAAAGTAATGAATGGCCTTGGTGTGACAATTGTGTCGACATCTAAGGGTGTAATGACAGATCGTAAAGCGCAAGCTGCTGGTATCGGCGGTGAGTTGCTTTGCATAGTGGCTTAAGGAGAAGCAGATGTCACGTATTGCTAAAAATCCAGTAGCTATCCCTGAAAAAGTTGAAGTTGTTGTGAATGCTGACAGTATTGATGTGAGCGGCCCACTGGGCAAATTGTCACAACCATTGACAGGTGTTGTTAACTTGAACCGTGATGGTGAAACACTAACATTCACTGCAGCGAATGACGGCGCTCATGCTAGAGCGATGGCGGGTACGCTGCGTTCTTTAGTTGCCAATATGGTGCATGGTGTTTCAACAGGCTTTACACGCAAGCTTACTTTAGTAGGTGTTGGTTATAAAGCGCAGGCACAAGGGCAAATGTTAAATCTGGAATTGGGTTATTCACACCCAATTAGTCACAAAATGCCTGAGGGCGTGACTGTGAAAACACCTTCACAAACTGAGGTCGAGTTGACAGGTGCGGATAAACAAGTTGTGGGCCAAGTGGCTGCACAAATTCGTGGATATCGTGAACCTGAGCCATATAAAGGCAAGGGCGTTCGTTATTCTGATGAAGTGGTTCAGATTAAAGAATCTAAAAAAGCATAAGCAGTAATTTAGGAAAATAAGGCTAAAACATGACTACCTTAAATAAACGTCAACGCCGTGCACGTAAAACCCGTGCCGTTATAGCGGGACAATCAACAGAGCGCTTAACAGTGCATCGTACAAACTTGCATATCTATGCTCAAGTGATTGATGCAGCTGGTGAGAAGGTATTAGCTAGCGCTTCAACTGCGGAAGCAGAAGTACGTAAAAAGGTTAAAAATGGCGGGAATGTCGAAGCTGCCACAGTGATTGGTAAACGCATTGCTGAAAAAGCAAAAAAAGCGGGTGTTACTCAAGTGGCCTTTGATCGTTCAGGTAACAAATATCATGGTCGTATTCAGGCGCTAGCAGAAGCTGCGCGTGAAAATGGTCTGTCATTTTAATAAGCGAGAATAGATATGGCTAAAGGTTTTGAACAACAAGCACAGCAAACAGATGGTTTGCGTGAAAAGATGATTTCAGTTAACCGTGTAAGTAAAACGGTTAAAGGTGGTCGTATCATGAGCTTTGCTGCGCTAAGCGTTGTGGGCGATGGTGATGGCGGCGTTGGTATGGGTAAAGGTAAAGCACGTGAAGTGCCAACTGCTGTACAAAAAGCAATGGACGAAGCACGCCGTGAAATGGTTAAAGTAGATTTGAATAACGGTACGCTTTATCACACTGTTATTGGTGAGTTTGGCGCTGCTAAAGTGTTGATCCAGCCAGCACCAGAAGGTACTGGTATTATCGCTGGTGGTGCTATGCGTGCGATTTTTGAAGTGATGGGTGTGACGAATGTGACTGCTAAATGCATCGGTTCAGCTAACCCATATAACGTTGTTCGTGCAACTTTAAATGGTTTAGAAGCGATGAATACACCAGCGGGTGTTGCTGCTAAACGTGGTAAAACAGTTGAAGAGATTAGAGGCGAGTAATGGCTAAAGCAAATACTGTCAAAGTAACGTTAATTAAAAGTGTTATCGGTAGACTTGAGTCTCATCGTGCAACAGTGAAGGGTTTAGGCTTGCGTCGTATGCATCATACGGTTGAGTTGCAAGATACACCTGCTATTCGTGGCATGATTAATAAGGTTAACTATCTATTGAAGGTAGAAGGATAATGGAACTAAATACAATTAAACCTAGTGAAGGTGCTAAAAAGTCAGCGCGTCGTATCGGTCGTGGTATCGGTTCTGGTTTTGGTAAAACAGGCGGTCGCGGTCATAAAGGTCAACATTCACGCTCAGGTAGAACACACCGCATTGGTTTTGAAGGTGGTCAAATGCCGGTACAACGTCGTTTGCCTAAACGCGGTTTTAAATCGCTAACAAAAGCAAACACAGCACGTGTACGTACAAGTGAATTGCTTGCCGTTGATGCTAAAGTGATTGACTTGCTTGCGCTAAAAGAAGCAAAAGTGATTCCAAATCGTGTGTCAGCTGCAAAAGTTTATTTGTCTGGTGAGCTAGATAAGAAGATTCAAGTGCAAGGCCTTATGTTATCAAAAGGTGCGAAAGCAGCGATTGAAGCAGCTGGCGGCAAAGTAATCGACGTTTAAAAGAGAATAAACTTGGCACAAGATAACCTATTAAAATCCTTAGGCAAAATGAACGAGCTGAAAAGCCGTTTATGGTTTGTCTTGGGTGCTTTGGTGGTGTTCCGTTTTGGTTCACATATTCCAGTACCTGGTATTGACCCAAATGTATTGAAGACGCTCTTCGATGCACAGAGTGGCGGTATCTTAGGTATGTTTAATATGTTTTCAGGTGGCTCATTAGAGCGTTTTGCCATTTTTGCCTTAGGCATTATGCCTTACATTTCTGCCTCTATTATTATGCAGTTGTTGCAAGTGGTATCACCTAAGTTAGAGCAGTTGAAAAAAGAAGGCGAAGCAGGTCGACGGATCATTACCAAGTACACGCGTTACGGTACGGTTGTTTTGGCAACATTCCAAGCGCTAGGTATTGCGATTGCTTTTGAAGGTCAGGCTGGCTTGGTATTAGACCCAGGCTTAGCATTTAGATTGACCACAGTGGTCACATTAGTTGGTGGCACGATGTTCTTAATGTGGTTGGGTGAACAAATTACAGAACGAGGCATTGGTAACGGTATTTCTATTATTATCTTCGCTGGTATTGTGGCTGGCTTGCCAAGTGCTGTGAGTAGTACATTAGCACTGGTATCAACAGGTACTTTCTCAATACCGCTGGTTGTGTTCTTGTTCGCAATGGTTGTGTTGGTGACTGCATTAGTGGTGTTTGTAGAGCGTGGTCAACGCAGAATTACTGTGAACTATGCTAAACGCCAAGTGGGTAACAAGTTGATGGGTGGTCAAGCGACACACTTGCCACTGAAGTTGAATATGGCTGGTGTGATTCCACCTATTTTTGCTTCTAGTATTATTTTGTTCCCAGCTTCATTAGCAGGTTGGTTTGGTAGTAGCGATAGTATGTACTGGTTAAAGGATTTATCTTCAGCGATTTCTCCTGGCCAACCTATTTATATTCTACTGTTTGCAGCTGCAATTTTGTTCTTCTGTTTCTTCTATACAGCGTTGGTATTCAACCCGAAAGAAACAGCAGATAACTTGAAAAAAAGCGGTGCGTTTATTCCTGGGATTCGTCCCGGTGATCAAACCGCAAAATACATTGATAAGATTATGGGTCGGTTGACATTCATTGGTGCGATTTATATCACCTTGGTTTGTCTATTACCTGAGTTTTTAAGTTTGAAATTTAATACGCCGTTCTACTTTGGTGGTACGTCACTATTGATTATCGTTGTGGTAACAATGGACTTTATGACACAAGTGCAATCACATTTGATGTCACACCAATATGAAGGTTTATTGAAGAAAGCAAACTTTAAGGGTGGCGCAACTAACCGCTAACCTGTAGTAAGTGAGATAAAGCGCGCAATATTATTTGCGTAACATTGATAAGATTAAGTAGTTAAAAGAGGTTCATTATGAGAGTTCGTGCATCAGTTAAAAAATTATGCCGTAACTGTAAAACAGTACGTCGTCGTGGTGTTTTACGTGTTATTTGTTCAGATCCACGTCATAAGCAACGTCAGGGTTAATTATTAATCTAGCTTGTGTTTGGTTTGAAAATAGAAGTGCAAACTGTTAAAATGCAAGGCTTTTTTTATTTGGTCGCGATGAATTGCGATTCATTTTGGAGTTAAGAGTATGGCTCGTATTGCTGGGGTAAATGTCCCAAATCATAAACATGCGGAAATCGCGTTAACGTCGATTTTTGGTATCGGTAGAACGACTGCTAAAAATATTTGTTCGGCAGCTGGTGTACAAACAACGGCTAAAGTCAAAGACTTGAACGATGATGAAGTTGAAAAGCTACGTGAAGAAGTTGCTAAGTTCACAGTAGAAGGTGACTTGCGTCGTGAAGTGTCAATGAACGTGAAACGTTTGATGGATTTAGCTTGCTATCGCGGTGTAAGGCATCGTCGTGGCATGCCTGTAAGAGGACAGCGTACAAAAACAAATGCACGTACGCGTAAAGGCCCTATCAAGCCAATTAAGCAGACGAAATAAGCGTTAAATTTTTAAGTTAAATAGAAAATTATTTGTAAGGACAGTACAACATGGCAAAAGCTAATGTACGCGTAAGAAAAAAGGTTAAAAAGAATATTGCAGAGGGCGTCGCCCACGTGCATGCTTCATTTAACAATACAATCATTACGATTACCGATCGTCAAGGCAATGCATTGTCTTGGGCGACCTCTGGTGGCCAAGGTTTTAAAGGTTCACGTAAGAGTACACCTTTTGCTGCACAGGTTGCTGCAGAAGTGGCTGGCAAATCAGCGCAAGAAAATGGTGTGAAAAATTTAGAAGTGCGCATTAAAGGCCCAGGACCAGGTCGTGAATCTGCTGTACGTGCGCTAAATGCTGCTGGTTTCAAAATTACTAGCATTACTGATGTGACGCCAGTGCCACACAATGGCTGTCGTCCACCTAAGAAACGTAGAATTTAAGAGGTAATAATATGGCTCGTTATACTGGACCTACCTGTAAGTTAGCACGACGTGAGGGAACGGATTTGTTCTTGAAAAGTGGTGTTAGACCATTAGACTCAAAATGCAAGATTGACGTTGTACCTGGTGTACATGGTCAGCGCCGTAGCAGACTATCAGACTACGGTGTGCAATTGCGCGAAAAACAAAAAGTACGCCGTATCTATGGTGTGTTAGAAAAACAATTCCGTAAATACTACAAAGAAGCAGACCGTCGTAAAGGTGTTTCTGGTGAGAACTTGTTGCAAATTCTTGAATCACGCCTTGATAACGTTGTTTATCGCATGGGTTTTGGTTCAACTAGAGCAGAATCTCGTCAATTAGTTTCACATAAGTCTATTGTTGTGAATGGAATCGTAACCAATATTCCTTCATATCAAGTGAAGGCTGGCGATACGATTGCTATTCGTGAAAAAGCTAAAAAGCAATTGCGGATTAAAGGCGCATTAGACATCGCTGAACAACGTACAGATGTAGAATGGGTTGAAGTGGATGCTGAGAAGAAAGAAGGCGTTTTCAAACGTTTACCAGAGCGCGAAGAAATTTACGCTGACATCAATGAAAACCTAATTATTGAGTTGTATTCTAAGTAATATCTACTAGATTACACTTTATTTTTAAGCAGTTACGTCAAGGACTTTTATGCAAAGTAATCCTACAGAATACTTAAAACCACGTGTTGCTAACGTGGAAGAGATCACACCACTAAGAGCGCGTGTGACGTTAGAACCAATGGAGCGTGGCTTCGGCTATACGCTTGGTAATGCAATTCGCCGTGTATTGTTATCTTCAATTCCTGGTTTTGCCATTACTGAAGTAAAAATCGATGGTGTTGTACATGAATACTCAACGATTGAAGGCGTACAAGAAGATGTCGTTGATATCTTACTAAACCTAAAAGGTGTTGCGCTCAAACTGAATAGTAAGTCTGATGCAGTGTTAACGCTTAACAAATCTGGCGAAGGTGTTGTAACAGCCGCTGATTTTGACGCTGGCCATGATGCAGAGATTGTGAATCCTGATCATGTGATTGCGAACTTAACAAAAGGTGGTGGTTTAAACCTTGAAGTTAAAGTGGAAATGGGCCGAGGTTATCAGCCTGTTCCTGCAAGAGAAAAAGTGAATCAAGAAGATCGCGCTTTAGGTTTCATCATGGTTGATGCTTCGTTTAGCCCGATTAACAAAGTGAGCTATCAAGTGGAGAGTGCGCGTGTTGAACAACGTACAGACTTAGATAAGCTAATTATGGATGTGGAAACAAACGGTATTGTTGATCCAGAGCAAGCGATTCGCGATGCAGCGACTATCTTGATGGGACAATTATCAGTCTTTGCTAACTTGGAAGGCGCGCCTACTGAAGAAGAAGAGGCTGCTGCACCACAAGTGGATCCAATCTTGTTACGTCCAGTTGATGATTTAGAGTTGACAGTTCGTTCAGCGAATTGCTTGAAAGCAGAAAATATTTTCTACATCGGCGATTTGATTCAACGCACTGAAAATGAATTATTAAAAGCGCCAAACTTAGGCCGTAAGTCACTCAATGAAATTAAAGATGTGTTGGCTTCTAAAGGCCTAACATTGGGCATGAAGTTGGAAAATTGGCCACCAGTTGGTCTAGAAAAAGCTTAATCGCTAAATTTTAAAAGTTTAAGGAAGTTACTATGCGTCACGGTAATCAAAATAGAAAATTAAATCGTACGAGCAGTCATCGTGCAGCCATGTTCCGTAACATGTCAGTTTCATTGCTTCGTCATGAAGTGATTAAAACGACTTTGCCAAAAGCAAAAGAGTTGCGTAAATATGCAGAGCCACTCATTACATTAGGTAAAGATGGTACATTGGCGAACCGTCGCATTGCGTTTAGTCGTTTACGTGACCGCGATATTGTTAGCAAGCTATTTGGCGAGCTAGGCCCACGATATAGTGCACGTAAAGGCGGTTACCTACGTATTCTTAAATGCGGTTTCCGTGATGGTGATAATGCACCAATGGCGTTCGTTGAGTTGGTTGATCGTCCAGTAGAAGCAGAAGAAGAGGAAGCAGCTGCTGAGTAATCAGCACTGATACCTTGATAAAAGCCAGCTTTTTAGCTGGCTTTTTTTATGGCTTGATGAATGACAACACTTGGTCCTTGGTGAATGGCCAATACAGTTCTTGGTCGTTGTCAGCGCGTTGTAATACAGGAATGCTGGTACCGTAGCGCGCTAATAATGCATCATCCTCAGCAATCTCTATTAAATTGATCGTGTTGGGTAGTGAGAGTTGTCGTAAGAGCTGATGTGCATCGTCACATAGGTGGCATGGTGCTGTGGTATAAAGTTTTAATGTAAATAATAATGGCATTGTATTTGGTAAAACGTAAAAACACCTCATAATAACGTTTTGCAGTATAAATGGTATCTCTAGGCATTGCATGAGTGATATTCAAGATTCAAAAGAAAGTTTAAGTGAAACGCTAGATCAGGTGGTCTCAATCTTAGAGAAGCACCGACTAGTGGAAAACCTTGTGCACAAACAAGAGATGCCTAAGCACGACCTGGTGGAGTCGCTGGTTCATCGTCAGAATCAGTTTGAGTTGCAAAATATACTAAACGATTTACATCCTGCTGACGTTGCGCATATTCTTGAGGCTTTGCCTCTCGATGAACGTCTTTATTTGTGGGATTTGGTTAAAGCTGACCGCGATGGCGATATTCTATTAGAGGTGTCAGACGCTGTTAGGCAAACCCTGATTGCGGATATGGACAGCGATGAGCTGATTGCTGCCGCCGAGCAATTAGATACCGATGAGCTTGCAGATCTTGCGCCTGACTTACCTAAAGACGTGCTGCAAGAGTTGATGGATAGTCTTGATGCGTTGAATCGTGAGCGTTTGCAGTCAGCATTATCATATCCAGAAGACACTGTTGGCTCATTAATGGATTTTGATATTGTCACCGTTAGGGAAAATGTGACAATTGAGGTGGCATTAAGATATTTGCGCCGATTGGAAACATTGCCCGACCATACCGATAAAATCTTTGTGGTCAGCCGGCACGATGTTGTACAGGGCTTATTACCGCTTTCTAGTATGTTGGTTAATGAGCCTGAGCTGAAGATTGAAAGTGTGATGGCGGAAGATGCGGTGTTGTTTCATCCAGAAGATGATGCTGAGGAAGCAGCGAAAGCGTTTGAGCGTTATGACTTAATTAGTGCGCCGGTCGTTGATCATAATAACAAGCTTGTTGGCCGTTTAACGGTTGATGAGGTGATGGATTATATTCGTGAAGAAGCCGAGGCGGATATGCTATCGATGGCTGGCTTACGAGAAGAAGAAGACTTTTTCTCTACCGTATGGAAGTCAGTGCAAAACCGTTGGGCATGGTTAGCCGTTAACTTAATGACTGCATTGCTTGCCTCTCGTGTTATCGGTTTGTTTGAAGGGTCTATTGGTAAAGTAGTAGCACTTGCAGCCTTAATGCCAATTGTGGCTGGCATTGGCGGTAACTCAGGTAATCAAACAACTACGATGATTGTGCGTGGTTTGGCTTTGGGCCAAATTTCGGGAAGTAATATGCAGACGCAAATTAGTAAAGAGCTAGGCGTTGCTTTAATCAATGGCCTGATATGGGGTGGTGTATTAGGTTTTATTACTTATTGGCTGTATGGAGACTATCGGTTGAGCCTAGTGATGACGGCAGCGATTACGTTAAACCTAATGCTGGCCGCTTTAATGGGTGTCATGATCCCACTGGTGATGAATAAATTTGGCAGAGATCCTGCAGTTGGTTCTAGTGTACTGATTACGGCGATGACTGATAGCGGCGGTTTCTTTATCTTCCTAGGCTTAGCAACGATTTTCTTATTGTAGTTGAGGTAGCTTAATCAGCACATAATGGCAGACGTTAAAAAACCCGCATTTGCGGGTTTTTTAATAAAACTAAATAATGATTATTTAATTTTATTTTCTTTGTACATTACGTGCTTGCGAGCCACTGGATCAAATTTCTTGATTTCCATTTTTTCTGGCATCGTACGTTTGTTTTTTGTTGTGGTATAGAAGTGACCTGTACCAGCACTTGACTCTAATTTAATTTTTTCGCGCATTATGATGCTCCTTAGATTTTTTCGCCAGCAGCGCGCATTTCCGCTAATACAACGTCAATGCCTTTTTTATCAATCGTACGCAATGCAGCATTCGTGATGCGCATGCTTACCCAGCGATTTTCGCTCTCAACCCAGAATTTACGGTTTTGTAAATTCGGCAAGAAACGGCGTCTTGTTTTGTTGTGTGCGTGAGAAACGTTGTTACCCACCATAGGCTTTTTGCCTGTTACCTGACATACTCGTGCCATGGTTATCTCCAAATACAGTTGTCTTTTTCAGAAAGACGGCAATTATAGACAAAACGCCGCCCTTTTTCAACTTAAAACACGCATTTATGCTAAATAAATGCGTGTTTAGTGTTTTCCAGTGCTGCCAAAGCCACCTTCACCTCGATCAGTTTCAGTAAACTCATCCACAATATGGAAATCAGCTTGTACAACAGGAACAATCACTAGCTGTGCAACGCGTTCCATAGGGTTGAGAATGAACGGTTCTTTACTTCTGTTCCAGCAAGAGACTAAGAGTTGGCCCTGATAGTCAGAATCAATTAAGCCAACAAGGTTGCCTAGGACGATACCATGTTTATGGCCTAAGCCTGAACGTGGCAAAATGAGTGCTGCATAATAGGCATTGTCGATATGAATCGCAATGCCTGTTGGAATCATAATGGTTTCACCTGGTTGAATGGTTTGCGTATGCTCGATACATGCGCGTAAATCTAACCCAGCGGACCCTTTGGTTGCATAGCTTGGCATCGATTGGCGGATGCGGCTATCAATAATCTTTAAATCAACATTAATAGACATGGTGGTTTTTCATTTAAACTGAAATGTTATTAAACACTAATTGTTGATGAAACTAAATAGTGTCGGAATGTACTTGATAAAAAAGCCAGCAATTTGCTGGCTTAATGTGTTTAAGTTAGAACTGGTAATTGGCGCCTAGGCCAATTAAATAAGTTCTATCTGCTGCAGGTTCGAAGAAGCGGCCTCTACTATCGTTGATGCGAACAGAGCCAATATATTTCTTATCAAACATATTTTCAACTCTTAGGAACTCTTTGAAATGCCAACGACCGACATGTTGTTCAAAACCTGCGCGAAGGTTGAAGATTGTATATGAAGGTGCCTTGTCTGAGTTTAGGTCATCAACGTAAACTTTGCTGTGGTGGCTGCCTTCGAGTGCAGTTGTAAAGCCAAAAGGTGTATATTGCCAAGCTACTTCGCCGTAAATCTGCGTTTTATAGGTGCCGGGGATGCGGTTGCCAGCAGCTATTGTCTCAGTGCCGGTTGCACCGAAGCCGAGTTTATCTCTAGTAAAGTCTGAGTCAAATTTGGCGTCTAATAACGAATATGAGAAGTATGTTGAGATGTTATGGTCGAATTGAGACTCAATAGAAAGTTCAGCACCTGAGCGTTTCGTATCATTCGCATTGGTATATACCGAGCGACCACTTGCGCTCTCTTGTACAACTAGCTCGTCTTCCGTTGTGATTCTAAAAAGGTTGAGGTTGACTTGCGTGTTGTCAGTAATAAAGGCTTTAGCACCAATTTCCAAGTTTTTACTCTCGCTAGCTTTAAGCCCCAAATTTGGTTGTGCATCCGCCCCAGTTGAATCAAAAGCGGCTTCAAAGAAAGTAGGTGTTTCAAAACCTTTTCCGTAGTTTGCATAAAGGTTGAATGATGGTGTCACTTTCCAGACAGCACCAATGGCTGGTGTTGTCTTTTGGTAATCTATATGGCCGCCGTTATCTGTATTAGGGCCAGTGATCAGCTTGTCTTTCACTTCAAGGTTAACTTTAGTGTGTCGCAACCCAGCATGAACATCGACGTTGTCTAGGATGGCTAAGCGGCCTTGAATATATTGGTCAAAGTTATCAACAACATTGTCCTCATCTCGCGTTAAGTTATTAACGGGTACGAAAGTATCTAAAACCTCTGTGGTTGTTCTTGCATCGGTTGATTTACCGTAATTTAGACCTAAGCTGATATTGTAATCTTTGCCAAACAATTGACCGTGGTTGTCCCAACGAACATCGGTGCCGTAAAACTCTTTATCAATGCTACTGTCAATAGCGTTTGATCCATTCTGTCTTGTAGCAATAATGGTTGAGACATCACGATTACCAACGTAGGTCATTAAATGCAGGCTATTGTTATCATTCAGCGCATGCTCTAGATTAAAGCCAACTTGTGTGTGGCTTCTATCAATTCGAGTGTTGGCAGACAGCATCGCTTGTGAAACGCCTTCTGGATCATCAAATGCAGAGGGATCCAAAGCATCCGCTTCTCTAGGTAAGCCGTTAGGGTCTTGGGCGTTTTGATCAATCCAATTGACCAATGCAGTCAATTTTGTGTCATCACTGATATTTATCTTAAATTTAGCGGTGGCTTGTTCTTTTTTACCCCGATCATGTTCTCGATAGCCATCAGTATCAAAGTTCGATGCGCTGAATGCATACTCTAGATTCTCATTTGTTCCTGCGGCTTTTAAGATATTGCGGGTCGTGTCGTCAGAACCGAACATCGTTGTAGCTTCTATTTCTGGTGTTTTTGGTGCATTTTCCGTAAACAGTTGCACGACGCCACCCGAGGAGTTGCCGTACAAAGCTGAAAAGGGGCCGCGCATGACTTCAATGCTTCTAATGCTAGATAAATCTACGATGCCTGGCTGACCTTGACCATCAGGCATCGTTAGCGGAATGCCATCAACATATATCCGGATGCCACGCACGCCGAAACTCGCACGAGAGCCAAAGCCGCGAATCGAAATTTTTGGTGCTTGTGCTTGGTTGTTTCGATTTTGTGCTGTGATGCCAGGTAGTCTAATTAGGCTTTCTGATAGTTGATATTGCAGTTGGCTATCTTGCACATCCTTTTTCCCAACAACGTCAATAGCCATTGGCAAATCGAAACTGTCTTGCTCTACTCGTGTTGCAGTGACAACGACAGGGGAGGTTAAGGTGATCTGTTCTTCCGCAAAGGTAGGTTGCGGTAAGTAACATGCCAAGATGGCTAAAGTGAGTGAGTTCAGTTTGTGTTTATATGTCATGGTAAATGGTGCTTAAATTTACAAAGCCGCCATTTTACAGCTAGCATGCAGAAGCGTACATCATCATTTTCATTAAATAACCATAGTCAATTAGTGGTTATTATTTACAGTAAGTGAGTGATATGTTCCAGTAACTGTGTTGCAATGGTTGATTTTGGTGCGCGTACCAGTGGATGATTGCCATTGTCGTCAATTAATGTGACTTGGTTATCATCATGGCCCATTGCTGAGGTGACTTCATTCGCAACGATGAGGGCTAGTTTCTTGGTAATGCGCTTCTTTTCAGCGTATTCAACGACATGTTCGCTTTCAGCAGCAAAGCCGACACAAAAAGGTGGGTTTGGTAAATGGGCAACTTCAGCAAGAATATCTTTATTGCGGTGTAAAGTCAGTGTCAGTGTGTCTGCCGTTTTTTTAATTTTATGTTGAGCCACTTCGGTTGGTGCATAATCTGCTACTGCAGCAACGCCAATAAAAACATCTTGATTTTGTATGTTCTGCATGACCGCTTCGTACATGCTGGCGGCACTGTTGACTGAAATGAATGCGACATTGTGCGGTGGTGGTAAGTGCGTAGGGCCGCTGACTAAAGTCACTTTCGCTCCCATGTTGGCAGCTGCTTGCGCAATGGCGTAGCCCATTTTTCCGCTACTCAAATTGGTGATGCCGCGAACGGGGTCGATCATTTCTAAGGTGGCACCTGCGGTGATGAGTAGCTGTTTGTCTGCTAGTATTTTAGGTGTGAAATGCGCCTCTATATGCGCAAATAGCTCGGTCGCTTCTAGCATACGGCCGTCACCCGTTTCTCCACAAGCTTGCTCGCCTGAGCCTGGTCCTAGTACGGCGATATTGTCTGCCGCTAACTGTTTAAAGTTACGTTGTGTAGCAGGGTTTTCCCACATTTGTTTATTCATTGCAGGTGCGACTAATAAAGGGCAATCTCTGGCGAGGCATAGTGTGGAGAGTAAATCATCCGCCCGGCCATGTAGGAGTTTAGCGACAAATTCAGCAGTCGCCGGTGCGATTAAAATGGCATCGGCATTACGGCTCAATTCAATGTGCGGCATGCCATTATCAACACCTTCATCCCACATACCGACAAACACGGGTTTACCAGAAAGTGCCTGCATGGTGGTTGGTGTGATGAATTGGGTTGCTGACTCTGTCATCACCACTTGCACATCGATGTTGGCTTTGATGAGTAGGCGGACTAACTCGGCCGCTTTATAAGCAGCAATGCCAGCTGTGATGCCTAATACTAAGGATTTGTTTTTTTGCATGGGCGCTAACATTTTTAATGCGTTTTATGTAATGCTTACATTTTAACGTGAATTGACGTTGAAAACAGACTAAATTAGAAGACAAGTCATTAACAAAAAAGAAAGAATAATAATGGCAATAACGGACTGGCCGGCTAGTGAGCGGCCGCGAGAGAAGCTCATTGAATTAGGCGCGAATGCACTATCGGATGCGGAACTGTTGGCAATCTTTCTGCGGGTTGGTGTGGCAGGAAAGTCAGCGGTTGATTTGGCCAGAGATTTGTTGGTGCATTTTGGTAGTCTGAATGGGGTGTATGCCGCTACAGAAAAAGAGGTGAGTGCATTACATGGCATGGGTAGTAGCAAATATGTACAAATGCAGGCGGCATTTGAAATGTGTCGGCGTGCGTTAACAGAACACATTCAAGAAAAAGATATCTTGAGTTCGCCGAATCAAGTGCGAGATTACTTGCGATTGAAATTGGCAAATGCGCTGCATGAGGTGTTTTTGGTCATATTTTTGGATGCGCAAAACCGTTTGTTGGCAAGCGATGAAATGTTTAGCGGTACGCTAACTGAGACCAGTGTTTATCCAAGAGAGGTTGTAAAAAAAGCGCTGCATTACAATGCTGCATCCGTGATGTTTGCACATAACCATCCATCTGGAGTGGCGAAACAAAGTCAAGCGGATGAAGCCATCACACAGACGCTAAAAAAAGCCTTGGCATTAATTGATGTGCGAGTGCTAGATCACTTTATTGTGGCAGGCAATGACACATTATCGTTTGCAGAGGTTGGATTGTTATCATAATCGGTTTAGTATATTTCTACATTTATTATAAAAATAGCTAAGTCATGAACAAATATATCAAAAATATTATTTGGATTGCCGTTGCAATATTAGGTGCTTACGCGCTTGCTGGGATTGCACTGAATCGGGGAGAGAGTATTAATGCCATTTGGCTGGTGACAGCCGCTGTTTGTATTTATGCGATTGCTTATCGTTTCTATGCCGCCTGGATTGCAGCCAAAGTACTGACCTTGGATGAGACGAGAGCGACTCCCGCAGAACGGTTAGATAATGGCCGAGATTTTCTACCGACTAATAAATGGGTGGTGTTTGGTCATCACTTTGCGGCGATTTCCGGTCCGGGACCATTAATTGGGCCAACACTTGCAGCGCAGTTCGGTTATTTGCCCGGTACGTTATGGATATTGATTGGTGTTGTGCTCGGCGGCGCTGTGCAAGATATGGTGGTGTTGTTTGCTTCAACGCGACGTAATGGCCGTAGCTTAGGGCAGATGGCGCGTGATGAGATTGGCGCCATTGGTGGCAATGCTGCGCTTATCGGCACGTTTATGATCATGATTATTTTGATTGCTGTGTTGGGTTTGGTGGTGGTGAATGCCATGAAACATAGCCCTTGGGCGACCTCGACGGTGGCGGCCACCATTCCCATTGCGATGCTGATTGGTTTGTATATGCGACATATCAGGCCGGGCCGCGTATTAGAGGCCTCTGCCATTGGCTTAGTCTTGTTGCTGCTATCGGTGGTGGCTGGTGGTTGGATTGATCATGATGCTGGTTTGCGAGAGTGGTTTAACCACGGTGGTTTAACGCTAGCATTTGCCATTATTACGTATGGTTTTGCCGCGGCAGTATTACCTGTTTGGTTGCTACTCGCTCCACGTGATTATTTGTCTACATTTATGAAGCTAGGCACCATCTTTTTGTTAGCGATTGCGATTGTGATTCTTCGCCCTGAGATTCATATGCCAGCGGTGACGCAGTTTGTCGATGGGTCAGGGCCAATTTTTGGCGGCACTTTGTTTCCTTTTGTGTTTATCACCATTGCCTGCGGCGCAGTGTCAGGTTTTCATGCCTTAATCGCTTCAGGAACTACGCCAAAGTTGCTTTCTAATGAGCGTGATATTGCCATGATTGGTTATGGCGGTATGTTGCTAGAAAGTTTTGTCGCGATCATGGCAATGATTGCCGCGACCGTTTTAGAACCGGGTATTTTCTTTGCGATTAACAGCCCAGCGGGCGTTGTTGGACAAACAGCAGTTGAAGCAGTGAAAACCATCAATAGTTGGGGCTTCCCTGTCACGGTAGAACAAATGGAGCAGTTGGCAAAAGATATGGGTGAGTCCACCTTGTTTGCGCGTACTGGCGGTGCGCCGAGTTTGGCGGTTGGGATGGCCAGTATTTTTGCCAATGCTTTTGGTAAGAGTTTATTGGCGCTGTGGTATCACTTTGCCATTATGTTTGAAGCGCTATTTATCTTGACAACATTAGATGCTGGCACACGTGTTGGCCGTTTTATGTTGCAGGACATATTGGGCAACTTTAATAAGAAGCTTGGTGAGACCTCCTATATGCCATCAGTGATTTTCACCAGTGCCTTGGTCGTTGCTGGTTGGGGCTACTTTTTATATATCGGGGTAATTGACCCTAATGGTGGCGTTAATATTTTATGGCCATTGTTCGGTATTGCGAATCAAATGTTGGCGGCGATTGCCTTATGTGTGGCGACGAGCATTATTGTGAAGTCGGGTAAGGCAAAGTATGCATGGGTAACAGGTCTACCATTAACTTGGCTGGTTATTATTACAACAAGTGCTTCTTACGAGAAGATCTTTAGTGAAGATTTGCGTGTCGGCTTTTTTGCTGCTGCCAATCACTTAAGTACTCAGCTAGCTGCTGGTACGTTATCACCTGAAAGAGCAGCGGTTGCGCCACAATTGATTTTTAATCAGCACTTAGATGCTTATTTGACCGTATTCTTTGTCGTTGTACTGTGGGTTGTGGTACTGGATATGTTGCGATTATCAATCAAGCATTTGAGAGGTGAGCAAGTTAAACCTTTTACAGAAACCGCTTATGTTAAAACGGCATTGGAGTAAGCATGTTAAAGAAGATAAAACATTTGTGGCATATCATTCGCCAGTTATCTGGCGATGATGCTTATGAGCGTTACTTAAAACATCACGCAGAATTTCATGCATCAGCCGTGGATGCGCCGCCGCCACTCTCTCGCCAAGATTTTTTCAAATATTGGCAAGAATCCAAGTGGTCAGGTATTAACCGATGTTGCTAGCTATCTTTGTAAATGTTGTCGATTTCCATTTCATCGTGCTCTGGAATGTCGACATCATACTCTGATACGGAGATGCGCTCTGGCCTGCTCATGGCTTGACCACGGCTTGGCTTATATTCACCAATCACATAGTTATGATGTGGTTGTTCGCGTTTAAATATTTTTTCTATTAAATTTCTCATGGCAGTATCTATTCATGGTTACTCTATGTAATAGATACGGAGCAATACGTATGCCACTTTAATTATTCAGCATGCCATTTAGCTAACTCATTGATTATAAATGGTTGCGTGGATTAGCCAGGATCTGCACGGCATCGGCGCATGCCATAAATTCAATCGACATGTTGTGATTTCGACAAGCTTATTTATTTGTCGAATTTTTTCTGGTAAGCCGCGTGTAACATCCAAACTCCAACAAAAACCATGGGTAAACTCAGCCATTGACCCATGGTAAAGCCCAGTTGTAACAGGCCTAAGTAATCATCTGGTTGGCGCGTGAACTCGACTAAGAATCTGAAGCTGCCATAGCCTATTAGGAATAGTGCAGAAATAGCGCCTGTTGGCCTTTGTTTTTTCGAGAACCACCAGAGAATCAAAAAGAGTAGTAGTCCCTCAAGCGCAAACTCATAAAGTTGTGATGCATGACGTGGCGACTGATCAACTTGTGGGAAAATCATGCCGAAACCAGAGTCAGTGACACGTCCCCAAAGTTCTCCGTTAATAAAGTTACCTAAGCGGCCAGCCCCCAAGCCAATAGGCACTAATGGCGCAACAAAGTCCATGGTTTTTAACCAAGGCTGTGGATATTTCTTATTGAAGAAGAACATGGCGACGAGGACACCAAGAAAGCCACCATGGAAACTCATGCCGCCTTGCCAAACCGCAAATATTTCAAATGGGTTTTGCATAAAGTAACTCGGCTGGTAGAACAAGACATAACCTAAACGGCCGCCGAGAATAACACCTAGCGCCCCGTAAAATAAGGCATCGTCGAGCATAGCGTCTTTCCATTCAAACCATGGTTTATGTTTAATCTGATACTTTCCTAATAAAAGGAAGCCTAAAAAGCCGGTTAAGTACATAAGGCCATACCAGTGAATGCCAAATGAACCGATTTGGATAGCAATGGGGTCAAATTGTGGATGAATCAACATAAATAACGATTAAAAAAGTTAAAGTGAGTAAGGTTGCTATATTACTAGACAATTAAAGTTGTCGTCAGATAATTTAAGCTGTAGTATTTCTAGGCGATTTGTGTTTTCTGCGTTAATTAAAAAAAACAAGTGCTGAAAAGGGTGTCGTTTTGACAATAACAAATTTAACAAAAACTCCGTTCAGTGAAGGACGGGCTTTGCAAGAAGATGCTCTGGGGGTCTATAAGAGCTTATTTCCAACACTGTTTGGCTATACGGAAGATATTGTCGTCGCCGTTGATGCAGACGATACCGTTATCTATGCCAATCAACAATTCCTACTGCTCACCTCACTAACGGCAGCTCAAATAACAGGTCAGTTATTTACGCATTTAAGTACCCAAGATGGGCGGATCAACGCCTATAAAACTTTATCGCAACAAGTACTCAGCACTAAAAAACCAGCCACAATTTCTCGCGTGGTTAATCCAGAAAAGTCACTTTATGAGATATGCACTGTGTCGCCGATGATGCATCAAGAGGCAACTTTGGGTGCAATCCTGATTGCAAAAACTACTGTGCTTGAAAAGCCATTAGCTGAGCAGGAAGTGAAAAAACAAGCTGCTTATCAACATACGATGATGAATAGCATGCCATTTTCAATCTGGTTGAAAGATAAAGGTAGCCATATCTTAGCGGCAAATGAGGCGTATGCCGAGATGGCTGGTGTCGCGGATGCAAAAGCATTGGAGGGGAAGACTGATTTTGATTTATTTCCACACCACCTTGCAAAAGGGTATATCGAAGATGATTTAAAAGTGATTGAGTCTGGCGATAAGCTTAGTTTGGCAGAAAGAATTACGGGGAAAGACGGTGTGATGTTTTGGGCGGAGACATATAAAGCTCCTGTCATGGTTGATGGAGAAATTATTGGCACAATTGGTTATGCGAGAGATATCTCAGAGCAAAAAGAGTTGCTTTCTACCATTAGTGAGAAGGACCTCCAGTTTACTGCGCTGTTGCAAAATTTACCGCTATCAATTGTTCGATATGATGCCGACTGTAGAAGGACCTTTATTAATATTGAATATGGTGAGGAAGAGGCTCAAAATTTACTCGGCACAACACCTGAGGAAGCTTGGTCTCCAACTGTCACTAATGTCACGGCAGAAGAATTTCAAGCGAAATTAATGCATGTATTGTTTCATGGTGAAACCCAAACGTTTGAAATGCATTGTGATGTCGATGGTGAAACGATTGTCAATATGATGAATCTTCTACCTGAATTTGATGAGCACAACCAAGTGGTTGGTGCAATCGCTATCGCGAATGATGTAACGGAGATTAGTAAATATCGGCATGACTTAGAGCACATGGCTTATCACGATGCGCTAACTTCATTACCTAATCGTAGCTATCTCAATCAACGCTTGCATATTGCAGCGCAAGGAGATGCGCGCTTTGGTTTGCTATTTATGGATTTGGACCTATTTAAGGCGATTAATGATACCTTGGGTCACGAGGTTGGTGATAGTTTGCTGGTTGAAGCTGCGCAGCGTATTGGTAAGACCGTTAGAGATGATGATGTGGTTGCACGCATCGGTGGTGATGAGTTTGCTATTTTGGTTTCTAATTTAAGAGATGATGCCGACTTGGGTGGTTTAGCTAGCAAAATATCAGAGCAGCTATCAACGCCTTTTCAGATAGAGGGTGTTAACTTTTTTGTGACTGCCAGTATTGGTATTGCTTGTTATCCAACGGATAGTGAAGAAGTCGAAGACTTGATGAAGTATGCTGATACCGCGATGTATGAGGCAAAAAAACAAGGCCGCAATAACCACCAGTTTTATACGCCTGAAATGACAGAGCAAGCCATGGAGCACCTCGCGATTGCGACAGCGCTGAGGTATGCCATTCAGAAAGATGAATTGCTGCTACTTTATCAACCGAAGGTGGATATTGCGACAGGTCAAATTTTGGGCGCAGAGGCGCTTATCAGGTGGCATGGGAAAGTATTAGGTCAGATTCAGCCTGATAAGTTTATTCCCATCGCAGAAGAAAGCGGGCTCATCATTGATATTGGCACATGGGTGCTGCGAGAGGCTTGCGAAGCAGCGGCGCAATTAAACCAGAATAGAGAGAAGCCGCTTAATATAGCAGTGAATGTATCGTCCAAAGAGTTTATAGGTAACGATTATATTGGGCATCTACAGCGCTGTTTACTTGAGACTGGTTGTCAACCAACATGGCTGACGCTTGAGATTACAGAAAGCTTGTTGTTACAAGATACTGGTGAAGCACTCCAAACATTGCGTAGCATTGATGAAATGGGGATTACGCTGTCTATCGATGATTTTGGTACTGGCTATTCTGCATTAGCCTACCTCAGTAAATTCCCGATTCAGCAAGTTAAAATTGACCGTTCATTCGTGATGGATATTTGCACGCAAGAAAGCGCGGCCTCTTTGATTAAAGCTATTATCGCGATGGCAGATAGCCTTAAAAAACAATTGGTTGCTGAAGGTGTGGAGACGCAAGCACAAGCAGATCTAATTAGTGCGTATGGCTGTCATGAGGCACAAGGCTATTTATATAGCAAACCAGTATCGTTTATTGAGCTTGTGCATATGGTTCGCCAACAAAAAATAGCTGATTAAAAGCAAATAAGACATGCTGAATCGGCTGGCATAGTTTAAAATTATGCTTTATTTTTTTTGAGTTTCAATATGCCTCAATATCGCTCTCGAACTACTACGCATGGTCGCAACATGGCTGGTGCCCGCGCTTTATGGCGTGCCACTGGTATGAAAGATGGTGACTTTGATAAACCGATCATCGCGATTTCCAATTCATTTACACAATTTGTACCAGGTCATGTGCACTTACAAAACCTGGGGCAATTGGTTGCCCGGGAGATTGAAAAAGCAGGTGGTGTAGCTAAAGAGTTTAATACGATTGCTGTTGACGACGGTATTGCCATGGGCCATGGCGGCATGCTATATAGCCTACCCAGCCGTGATTTAATTGCTGATAGTGTGGAATATATGGTCAATGCACATTGTGCTGATGCGCTGGTGTGTATTTCTAACTGTGACAAAATCACCCCGGGTATGTTGATGGCTGCTCTGCGCTTGAATATTCCTGTTATTTTCGTCTCAGGCGGCCCGATGGAAGCAGGTAAGGTCGACTGGAATGGCGGCATCCGTAAGCTTGATTTGGTTGATGCCATGGTAGAAGCTGCAGACAGTAGTGTTAGTGATGAGCAAGTTGCCGAGGTGGAGCGTTCAGCATGTCCAACTTGTGGGTCTTGCTCAGGAATGTTTACGGCTAACTCAATGAATTGCTTGACTGAAGCCCTAGGCTTAAGCCTACCGGGGAACGGTTCGACATTGGCAACACATGCTGCGCGTAAGGATTTATTTCTCAAAGCTGGCCGTACAATTGTTGATTTGGCAAAACGTTATTATGAACAAGATGATGACAGTGTATTGCCACGGAATATTGCCAACATGCAAGCATTTGAGAATGCCATGAGTTTGGATGTAGCGATGGGTGGTTCAACCAATACCGTGTTACACCTATTGGCAGCAGCTCATGAAGGAAAAGTGGATTTTACGATGAAAGATATTGATCGTATTTCACGTCAAGTGCCTTGTGTCTGCAAAGTGGCACCTGCCACGAGTCAATACCATATGGAGGATGTGCATCGAGCTGGCGGCGTGATGGGTATTTTGGCTGAGCTGAACCGCGCTGGTGTGATTCATGAAGAGGTTTCTACCGTGCATACTAAGAGCATGGGTGAGGCCTTGCAGGCATGGGATATTACGCAACAAGGCAACGAGGAAGCCAAGCAGCTGTATAAAGCGGCACCAGGGGGTATTGCCACAACAATAGCCTTTAGCCAAAGCATGTTATGGCCTGATCTTGATATAGACCGGGAGAATGGTTGTATTCGCAATAAAGCCAATGCTTATTCGCAAGACGGTGGTTTGGCTGTGTTGTATGGCAATATTGCGCTAGATGGCTGTATTGTGAAAACGGCAGGCGTTGATGACAGTATTTTGAAATTTACAGGTCGAGCGCGCGTTTTTGAATCACAAGATGCTTCAGTTGAGGCGATTCTTGCCGATGAAGTAGTAGCAGGGGATGTCGTCGTTATTCGTTATGAAGGTCCACGAGGCGGACCGGGCATGCAAGAGATGTTGTACCCGACTTCATATCTGAAGTCTAAGGGTCTTGGCAAGGAATGTGCTTTATTAACGGATGGGCGCTTCTCTGGTGGTACATCGGGATTAAGTATAGGACATGCTTCTCCAGAAGCGGCTGAAGGTGGTGCTATTGGGCTTGTAGAAGAAGGGGATACGATAGAAATCGATATTCCAAACCGGACAATTAATTTGAAAATTAGTGATGCTGAATTAGCCTCGCGACGCACCAAAATGGACGCAAAAGGTAAAAATGCATGGAAACCAGTGCAGCGCGACCGTCATGTTTCGCCAGCGTTGCGCGCATATGCCGCAATGAGTACGAGTGCAGCATTTGGTGCAGTGCGTAATGTAGAACAAATAGAAAGAAAGTAAGAATGGCAAAAGTTAAAACCGCGGTCGAAACGAAACCAGTTGATGGTAAGGATTTACCGACTTTTATTAAAAATCATCCGCATATTAATATGACGGAAGATGAAAATGGTTTGCGTTATATCGAAGTTAAGAATGACTTTGGTGAAGGTACTATTGCATTACAAGGTGCTCACGTGATGCAATTCAAACCACATTATGACAAAAATCCTGTGTTGTGGATGTCAGATTATGCGCGATTTACACCGGGCCGTTCAATTCGAGGTGGGGTACCCATTTGCTGGCCTTGGTTTGGCGCACACCCGACTGACAGTACGCTTTGCCCACACGGTTTTGCAAGAGTTATTCCATGGAAAATAGTGGATGTTGATACTGTTTACAATGGTGCAACGCGTATATTACTAGAAATGGAACAGACGCCAGAAGCCAAGCGTCAACTGTCCTATCCTTACGAATTGACGTTAAACATTACTATCGGGCGTCGGTTAAAACTAGAGCTTGCGACAACCAATCTCGCAACGCATCCATTTAGTATTGGTGAGGCTTTTCACACCTATTTAGCAGTCAGTGATGTAGGAGAGATCAAGGTAACCGGTGTTCAAGAGCGGGTATATACCGATAAATTACGTGAATATGAGCGGGCGGTAGAAAATAGCTTTCTATCATTTCGTGGGGAATTTGATCGTATTTATATGGATCACACCTCAGATTGCTTTATCCATGATGCAGGATATGATCGATTAATCCGGGTGCAGAAGTCAGGCAGCAGTAATACCGTAGTCTGGACGCCTTGGGAGGAAAAAGCACATGCGATGGAAGACATGGGTGATGGCGATGAGTGGCGAGAAATGATTTGTGTGGAAACAACAAACTCATTAGAGAACACAGTGATTATTAATCCAGGTAGAACGCATGTGATGACCGTTGAATACACAATTGAATCATTTGGCAATCAAGCTGAATAAATAGCAAATACTTGTCAACGCATGTGATCGACAAACGTTTTACATGATGACTTAGCCCAATTTTGCGTTGAGCATAGGACTGTCGTATATTTTTTAATTAAGGTATGATGTTGATATGCAGTTAGGTGCATATATCAAGAAAGAGTTCAAGGAGATAGCATGAAAGCATTATTATTAGCAGTTGTAGCCGCTGGTTCATTGATGATGGCAGGTCAAGCTGCAGCAGATCAAGCATTAGCGCAAAAAAGTGGATGTTTAGCATGTCATGGTGTGGACAAAAAAGTTTTGGGTCCTGCACTTAAGGATATTGCTGCTAAATATAAAGGTGACAAAGCTGCCGAAGGTAAGCTTGTGACTAAAGTGAAAAAAGGTGGTAGTGGTGTTTGGGGTCCTGTTCCAATGCCAGCAAATAGCCCACAAGTTAAAGATGGTGATATTAAAACTATCGTGAAATGGATTTTGTCACTGTAATTGAGTGATAGCCAACAAAAAAGCCAGCGTTATGCTGGCTTTTTTGTTTCCGGTTGTAATGCTTAGAAAAGCTTTTCAAATACGCCTAGTAGATTGAGAAAAACTATAATCACAGCAACTGGTGCGATGATTGTATTCGTTACCTTCCAGAAGGTAAAGGCCCAGCCGTGCAGGCCTAGTTCCTCCGCAATGTGCTGTTTTTTCATCAAGTAGCCTGCAAAGATAGCCATGAGTAAACCACCTAGAGGCAACATTACTGTGCTGGTGAGTTTATCTAGGCTATCAAAAATACCTAAGCCAAAGGCAATTTTAATATCTTGCCACTCGTTAAATGACAGCACGACAGAGACCCCGATAAGCCAGACAGTGAGGCCAAGGATGATGCTAGCCATGATACGGCTAAGCTTGGTGTTCTCAATCACCCACGCGACAGCAGGTTCTATTAATGAAATAGAGGATGTCCAAGCAGCAAAGCCGACTAATACAAAGAATAAAGTGGCGAACAAGTTACCGGCTGGCATAGAACCTAGTGCAATCGGCAGTGTTTGGAAGATAAGCCCCGGACCAGCGCCAGGTTCTAACTGGTTGGCAAACACGAGGGCGTAAATAGCTAAACCAGTGAGTAATCCTAAAGCGGTGTCTAGGATAGCAATAAATAAGGTGGTTTGGCCGATAGATTCATTTTTACCCAAATAAGAGCCATAAACCATGACGGCGCCCATGCCTAGACTTAATGTAAAGAAGGCATGACCCAGTGCTGAAAGAATGGCGACAGAGGTTACTTTAGAAAAGTCTGGCGAGAACATAAAAGTAAACGCTGCTGACATATCGCCAACAGACATGCTGTAGCCTAGCAAAACCAATAAAATAGCGAACAATAAAGGGATGAGAATATTGTTGGCTTTTTCTAAGCCTTCGCTGACACCGCGTGCAACAATTACCATTGTCATCAGTAAGAAGATAGAGTGCCACATCAGCAAGGTGAGTGGTTGTGCTAACAGGTTGTTAAAGTTGTTAGCTGCTTGTTCTGCACTGATATTACTAAAAACACCTTGCACTGCTGATAGAACATAGCTTAATACCCAGCCGCCGACAACGCTGTAAAAGCTTAGGATGAGCACGCCAGCTAACATGCCCATGCCACCTACCCAACTCCATAAAGAGCTAACGTTGGCTTCTTTTGCTAACGATTTCATGGCATCTAATGGGTTCTTTTGACCACGTCTGCCCAGCATGATTTCAGTCATCATCAAAGGAATAGCTAAGAAAATAATCGAAGCAATAAAAATAATGACAAAAGCGCTGCCGCCATTGACGCCAATCATATAAGGCAGCTTCCAGATATTGCCTAGACCAATCGCGGAGCCTGCTGTTGCTAGCATAAATGTCCAGCGGTTTGACCAAAGTCCTCTTTTACTCATGATTGCTTTCTAGTTCGCTATATTGGATGAAAGTTATTTTAAGAAAAATAACGCTCAGTTTCTTGTTTAATGATTTTAGACAATAGTAGTAGACCAATCAAATTTGGAATTGCCATTAAACCATTCATTAAATCTGAGAAGTTCCAGACAAAACTTAAACTCGTAACTGCGCCGAGAAAAACAGCAGCAATAAAGAGTAGGCGGTAAAATTTAATCGCTTTTCCTCCGAGTAAATATTCAATGGCTTTTTCACCATAGTAACTCCAGCCAATCAGTGTGGAAAAAGCAAAGAATGCGGTTGCAATCGCAATGACGATACTGCCATTTGGCCCAAGTGTCTCAGCGATGCTTGCGCTAGTTAATTCACCTGCGCTTACCCCTTGTGTCCAGCTGCTTGCGGTGAGAATCACTAATGCCGTCATGGTGCAAACGACCAATGTATCAATAAAGGTTTGCGTCATGCTGACAAGGGCTTGTTTAACTGGGTCGCTAGTTTTCGCTGCTGCAGCAGCAATCGGCGCAGAACCCAAGCCAGATTCATTTGAGAAGACACCGCGCGCAATTCCAAAGCGCATCGCTGCGGCAATGGTCGCGCCTGCGAAGCCGCCACCAGCAGCGGCAGGATTAAAGGCATGATGAAAAATTAAATGAAAGGCGTTGGGGATTTCACTAACATTTATCGCAAGTACCCAAAGGCAACAAGCTACATAGGCGGCAATCATAAATGGCACCACAAAAGAAGTGAATTTGCCAATGGCTTTAATCCCACCAAGGATAACAAGGCCTGCTAGGGCCGTTAGCACGATGCCAGTGGTTTGTGTCGGGATTGAAAAAGTCTTGGCAAAGATTTCAGCAGTGGCATTTGCCTGTGTCATATTACCAATACCAAAGGCGGCGCAAGCAGTAAAAATGGCAAACAACGTGCCTAGCCAAGGTAAACCAGCGCCTTTGCTTAAATAATACATCGGGCCGCCGCGCATACCATGTTCGCCTTGTTCGCGATACTTCACTGCTAATACGGCTTCACTGTATTTGGTTGCCATACCGACCAAGCCAGTCATCCACATCCAAAACACAGCACCTGGGCCACCTAAGGTAATAGCCGTCGCTACGCCAACGATATTACCGATGCCGACCGTTGCAGCAAGCGCCGTCATTAGTGCAGCAAAGTGCGTAATATCACCTTCTTGATCGCTATCTTTCGCCCAGATTAGTTTGAGTGCATGCGGCAGCACGCGAAACTGCATGCCCTTTAATAATATCGTGAGGTATAAGCCTGTGCCTACCAGTAAAATCAGCATGGGTGGGCCCCAGACGATGCCAGATAGTGTTGTAATCAACGCTTCTAATTGTTGCATGGTGACTCCCTAGTCTTTTAGGGATTATAGCGATAAAGTTGTATGCAAACTAGGTTAAGACTGGAAATGCTGCTTCAACACTTCAATCATATACCCATGATCCAACACCCCAGCACTCTCTCGAATACTATGCATCGCCCACATAGGGTTGCCGACATCGACCGTTGGCATACCGAGTTGAGCAGAAATCATTGGGCCAATGGTGCTACCACAGCCTAAATCCGTACGGTGGCTATATTCTTGATACGGTACGCGGGCTTTTTTACATAGTTGAATAAAGCGTGCGGCAGTATTGGCTGTTGTGGTGTAGCGTTGATTTGCATTCACTTTAATCACAGGGCCTTGATTCACTGACGCATGATGCTCTGGTTCATAGGCTGATGGGTGGTTCGGATGGAACGCATGCGCCATATCTGCACTAATTAAGAAACTGTTAGCAATGCTGCGCAATTGTGCTTCGGTATCTGTTGCTTGATGATGGAAAATGCGTTGCATGACATCGCGCATCAAACTGCCATCTGCCCCTGTTGTACTTTCACTGCCTACTTCTTCATGGTCGAAGAAAGCGCAGACCGTTGTCGCATTAGGTTTGTTTGTTGCGATTAAGGCTTCTAATGCGGCATGGCAAGAAGCTAGATTATCTAGTTGGCTATTGGCAATGAATTGTTGTGCATCACCCCATACGCTGCCTTTTTGCGTATCGTAAATATTTAAATCCCAATTCAAAATATCTTCTGGATTGATGCCGAGTTCTTTGGCGATGACGGCGTTGATCTGCTGTCCAGCTTCTGTGCTATCCGCGGCATAACCAAAAATGAGTGGTAATTGTGTTTGTTTGTCGAGGTGTAGACCTTTGCTGTTCACTTCACGGTTCATATGAATGGCAAGGTTAGGTAGTCTAACAATGCTGTCGGTGAGGTGGATGTATTGGCTTGCAAAACCATCTGTTGTCGTGAGATTAACTCGACCTGCTAAGCTTAAGTCTCGGTCAGTAAATGTGGCTAAAATTGGCCCACCATACACTTCAACGCCAAGTTGCGCGACGCCTTGTTTCGCATGTGCTGCTTTTGGTTTAAGGCGTAACCCAGGTGAGTCTGTGTGAGCGCCCACTATCCTGAAGCCAGCTGTTTCTATTGGTTTTGAGCCGATCGTGAAGGCGATGATTGAACTACCGTCTCGTGTGACGTAATAGCGACCACCAGCCGTTAATTCCCAGGACTCTTTTTCAGTTAATGCTTCAAAACCATTGGCATTTAATGCGGCAACGGTGCTGTTAACTGCATGCCAAGGGCTAGGACTGGCATCAATATAATCAAGTAAATCTTGTGCTTGTTGTTTGGCTGTTTCAGCGATGCTCATATGGTTTATACCCAGTCTTTATCAATCAAGAAGTCCGTATAGAGCTTAGCTTCTGCACTACTTGTTTCAGGTTTCCAATCATAGCGCCATTTGACGATCGGCGGCATGGATAGCAGGATAGACTCTGTTCGGCCATTTGATTGTAGGCCAAATAAAGTGCCACGGTCAAAGACCAAGTTAAACTCGACATAGCGGCCACGGCGGTACTGTTGGAAATCTCGCTCTTGTTCGCCATAAGCTGTATCTTTACGGCGCTGTACAATCGGTAAATAAGCTTGCGTAAATGCATCACCAACTGCGCGTAATAAAGCAAAGCTTTGCTCGAAACCAAGTGCGTTAAAGTCATCAAAAAACACACCGCCAATACCGCGTGGTTCTTTACGGTGTTTGAGATGGAAATATTCATCACATTGTTTTTTAAATTGCGGGTAGTATTTATCACCGAATGCAGATAAGGCTTCTTTATTGGTGCGATGGAAGTGAACACAATCTTCTTTAAAACCGTAGAACGGGGTTAGGTCCATGCCGCCGCCAAACCACCAAATATCTTCTTCATTTTCGTTGGCTGCTTTAGCGACAAAGAAACGTACATTCATATG
>SPJO01000068.1 GCA_006844635.1 Methylophilaceae bacterium
GGTATAACCCATTAAGCGGCGTTTTAATTGGTAGCGCCACCAAACCCAACTCAACAATACTGGCACAACAAGATAAAGGATCATCTGTACTATTTGATTGATTGTCCACGCTTGACTGAGTGAGACAATCGCTATTGTCAAAGGCAGCAACCCGATTAAGCTTGCAAAACAAAGTGCTGGCACACTGATTTTTGTCGCCAATGGCTTAGCTTTTCCTGCTGGCTTAGCATAGTCCAAGGTTGTCATTATCCAAACAGCACAAAGGCGACTGAGCGCATGTGCAATGATTAACGCACACGGGATATAGGCAGTAGGCATGGCGAGTAATAAATGAAATTTAGTGAACAAAACAAAGAACAGTGCAACCGCACCATAAGTCCCTAGTCGCGAATCCACCATGATGTTTAAAATCTGCTCGCGGTCCCAGCCGCCGCCTAAACCATCTGCACTATCGGCCAAACCATCTTCATGAAATGCGCCTGTCACATAAACCGTTGTCGCCATGCTGATTAAAATAGCCACGCTTTCTGGCAAAAACTGATGGCTAACCCAATAAGCCAAGGCACCCAAGCCACCAACTAATATGCCAACCAGTGGAAAATATTTAGCTGCATGGTTTAAATGGGCATCTTGATAGTCACGCCATGTGGGCACGGGCAATCGGGTAAAAAAGCCAATAGCCAACATACAGAAACGCAATTCCATTAGTAGCTTATTCAGCACTGCTCACTCCAGCAGTCGAAAAGCTCGCCATCTCATTCAAAAAATGAACGGCAGACTGTACTAACGGATAAGCCAACACTGCACCCGTGCCTTCGCCTAAGCGCAACCCTAAATTTAATAATGGTTCAGCTTTTAAATGTTCCAGCATGGCTTGATGTCCTGCCTCACCTGAACTATGCGAAAAGATACAGTACTGCACAATATTAGGCTGTAACTTAGCTGCCACTAATAACGCAGCCGTCGCAATAAACCCATCAATCAATAAAATAGATTGATGCTTAGCGGCACTTAACATCGCCCCTGCCATCATCGCAATCTCAAACCCACCAAAGGTTGCTAATACTTGTATCGGGTCTGTATTATCGACCGCATGTTTTTCCAAGGCCTTGCGCAAGATTTTTGTTTTCTTGATTAAGCCAGCATCATTTAAGCCCGTACCTCGACCAACACAATGCGCAATCGGTAAACCGCAAAGCACACTCATCAAACAACTAGCTGATGAAGTATTGCCGATGCCCATTTCTCCGAATGCAAACACATTGCTGCCCTGCTCTACTTCCTTCGTCACAAAGGCCTCACCCAATGTCATGGCATGTTCACACTGAATCACTGTCATTGCCGGCTCGTGCAGGAAATTTTTAGTGCCAAAAGCGACCTTCGCATGCACCAAATTTGGTGTTTGCTCAAAATCATAATTGACACCACTATCAATGACACGCATTAACATCCGGTGTTGTTTGGCAAACACATTGATTGCTGCGCCACCCAATAAAAAGTTGTGCACCATTTGCGCAGTCACGGTTTGGGGGTATGGACTTACACCGGATTCGACAATGCCATGGTCACCAGCAAAAACCAATACAACTGGCTTTTTAAGTGAAGGTGTAATGGTCTGTTGAATTTGACCGATTTGCAGCGCAATTTTTTCTAATGTCCCTAACGCACCAATTGGTTTGGTTTTATTATCAATAAGAAGCTGTAGGTCTTGTTTTAATTGATGTCCTTTTTCATGGGCATCAAGCGCATTAATCTGAATCATATGATTCAACTATAAAGTAAAAAGTGAAAATTAAAAACCCGCAAAATCGCTAAATTTTGCGGGTACGTTCAAACACTAAAAGCTTGATTTATGATACTGCAGGAATACGCAGCACTTGTCCTGGATAAATTTTATCTGGATGGCTTAACATTGGTTTGTTTGCTTCGAAAATTACTGGGTATTTCATCGCATCACCATAGACTTCTTTAGCAATCTTAGATAGCGTATCGCCACTAACCACCGTGTGGAATGTCGCTTCTGGTTCTGTACTATTCACCACCATATTATCTTCTACATTCTCTACACCGCGTACATTACCGCAGCATAATAAAATTTTCTCTTTGGTTTCTTGAGAGTCTGCAACCCCTGCAACCTGCACAGTTCCGCTTGCTCCATCGAAGCCAATCTCTAAATTTTCTGCTGTTAAATCTTGCTTCGCAACATAACCAGCAATGGCATCCGCAGCCGCTTGGTTGGCTGCTGCCACCTTTTCTGCTTTTGCTTGCGCGTTTGCAGCTTCCTCAGCTTGTGCATCACCGATGCCAAATAACTTCTCACCTGCATCTTTAATGAATGAAAATAAACCCATGTTCTTCTCCTTTTTTAAGATTATGGAATATCGCCAACTTAAGGCAAGTAGCGCTTCAATCGACTGCATCCATAGTAGTCTAATTCATTTATTTTTACTATATATGAAATATTAAATATCATTAACTATACTCACCATGAAAATCTTTGCTATAATGCGCGACTTGCAATTAATTTGCAGTGTTGGCCCGATAGCTCAGTTGGTAGAGCAGCGGATTGAAAATCCGCGTGTCACTGGTTCGATTCCAGTTCGGGCCACCAATTAGAATAAGCCTTACAGAAGTGTAAGGCTTTTTTGTTATGGTGATTCGAAGTGAGTGCTATTCTTCATTCTTATATCGAAGATAACAGCTAAAGCGCCCGTCTCTTTCTTTGTGCTTATCCATTAAACTTATTTCACCCAATTCATACGGTTCAAGATTAACTCCCGCATCAGGCCTGAATGACACTTTAATTTTTTTGGCATAAGCACGATCAAAAGGATAATCTTTTAAAAGGTCCTGCGCCAATTTTTGTCCGAGCTCACATAACCCTTCTTCTGGGTGGCGTGCTTTTATATCAACGTCATAAAACATCTCTTTGCGGAAATCATTATTAACTGTAATCGATTTCAGCTCGAAATCCCCGTATTCAGTTTTAGTAATGACTGGCGTTTGATGGCTCCAAAATGAGTATGCAAAAAAAGCAGCTATTAAAAAACTCAGTAATGCCAACCCTTTCAATAAAGCGACGGTTAAAGGATTGTCTTTCTTGCTTGGGGGTAATACAAAAAAACTAAGAAGCAGTGCGACTACTGCATCAATCTTTGGAAATAGTAAAAATGGAATCTTTGCATCAAGTTCCAACAGTAGTAATAGAAAAGAGCAAATGCAAAAAATACGAAAATACTTTGTATACTTTTCATGAATCCTTGGCAAAAATAACAAAGGAGAGCCATAAATAGCCATCGAAGGCAGGTGAATCAACGCCCAGCTAAAAATATAAGGGATAGCATACTCTGCAAAACTCGGTTCAACATTAAAGAGAGAAGGGTACCTAAACTCAACCGCGACATAACCAGCCAGTAAACACGTACTTATTATGAATACAATGAAAACCAACACTCCAAACCATAATGAGCTATTGAATCTCGCATCACGCTTAGTCATCTCAATTCCCTGCTTTAACAATGCTATTTGATAATAGCAGAAAGCTATACGTGTCGCTCAGACAAAATTTATCGTGTCTGAGTCGGCCTTATAGCCAAAAATAAACTTATACATACATTCAAGCATGCAGTTGATGAATATCCTAATATCAGGCAGTATGTCGGTTTATTCTGTATCTAAGTTAGGCATATTGCTAATTCTCTGTTCATATCAATGAGCGAACAGAGAGTTGTAGAGAGAGTTAAATGACCGTACACCATTTTGACGCTTCCGCTATCAACCGCATCAAAGCTGAGGCCCTTGCCTCACGTGCCGTGCATCACCCATATTTAAAGGCACTACAACAGGCTGACTTACCAAACTTTGATTTAGCTATTAAAGACTTTGCTTTTCAGTACGGCATTTATAGCAAGCAATTTACGCAATACTTACAAGCCGTCATTAACAACCTTAACAACAACAAACATCGCGAAATGCTGCTGGAGAACCTAACAGAGGAGCAAGGCGACACGCATGATGTTGAGTTACCTGCAGACGTTTTAGCTACAGTCACCGGTATACCACACGCCCAACTCTACCGTCGTTTTCAGGAAGCCGTCGGTATTGACGATGTCTACCGTGCTGAAACAGAAGAAAGTGCAACAGCCACTTTATGGCGAAATCAGTTTTTACAACTTTGTGCTTTAGATGAGTGCGTTGGCGTTGGCGCGATTGGTATTGGTACTGAATTGATTGTCTCAAGCATTTACAGTCAGATTCTTGAGGGCTTAAAAGCACATAGTAATTTAACCATGATAGAACGTGTGTTCTTTGATCTGCATAGTCATTGCGATGATGAACATGCAGCACAAATGTTGTTAATTGCAAAAGACTTAGCAGTGGACGATGCAGCTTGCGAGAAAATTGAATATGGCGCCAAAATGGCACTACATATGCGCACCGTATTTTGGGACAATATGTTAGCACGAGCGCAACACTTTCCTGCCACCGCAAACAAACCAGTAGAGAGATTATCGATTGGCTGATACTGAACAAGTCTATGATGACAATGCCGATAAATGGTTACGACTAACACCCAGCTCCTTATCAGACTTTACGGCTCGCCCTCATGTTTTTGAGGCCTGTGGCAGTCTAAATGAACGTTCAGTTTTAGATATCGGCTGCGGCGAGGGTTATTGTGCACGCGAATTAAAACGCCGTGGCGCCGGCGACTATCTCGGGCTTGATTTATCTTCGCAAATGATTGCGGCAGCAAAGTCGCAAGAAAGCAAAGATCAGTATGGCATCGAATATGAGGCATGTAATGTCGTAGAATTTACGCCTTCACGCCAATATGACCTCTGT
>SPJO01000069.1 GCA_006844635.1 Methylophilaceae bacterium
CTTAAATTGTGGTTAAAGCCTTGTCGCCCCGTACTGCAAAATGTGCACTCTAGTGCGCAGCCTACTTGGCTAGAAATACATAGTGTGCCACGGTCTGCTTCAGGAATAAAAACAGTTTCTACGCTACTATTCGTCCCATCTTTGTCATTATTCGCACCAATTAGCCATTTGCGTGTGCCATCATCAGAGACTTGTTCCAGTTGCACTTCTGGCAAGGTAAATGTCGTTTCTGCACGTAACTTTTCGCGTAGGCTTTTCGCAATATCCGTCATCGCATCCAAATCCAAAGTCGCGTTGTAATGCATCCAACGCGTCAATTGTTTCGCGCGAAACGGCTTCTCGCCGATACTCACAAAGTAATCGGCGAGTTGCTGTTGGTTGAAATTAAGTAGGTTAGTCAATTATCCGAAAAAATACTTAATTTCGATAGCAGCATTTTCAAGGCTATCAGATCCGTGTACCGCATTTGCGTCAATGCTCTCAGCAAAATCTGCACGAATCGTACCTGCATCCGCTTCTTTAGGGTTAGTTGCACCCATTAGCTCACGGTTTTTCAATACAGCGCCTTCACCTTCAAGTGCTTGAATCATCACAGGACCAGAAGTCATGAATTTAACCAAGTCTGCAAAGAAAGGACGCTCTTTATGCACAGCATAAAAACCTTCAGCTTCTGCTTGTGTTAATTGTGCCATTTTAGCTTCAACAATTTTTAAACCAGCGTCTTCAAAACGCGTATAGATTTTACCGATTACGTTTTTTGCTACTGCGTCAGGTTTGATAATACTTAGGGTGCGTTCTACAGCCATGATTTCTCCAAAAATAAATGAAAAATAAACAACTTACAAAAACGAGATTTTAGCATTTTTTGCGGCTTAAAATAAATTATTCTTAATCAACTACAATGATGTGGTGAGACAAACAAAGACATTAAGCAAATGCGAAATATTGACCAGCTCTTTAATGCATTAAAACAATCCACCTTTCGTACTGGATTCAAGCTGAATGCAAAAGACTCGGCTTACCTCAAGGAAAAAGGCTTAAGCAAGGTGCTAGATCATGCTGAAGACTTTGTGGGTAAACGCTTAGCGCCTGAGAAAATTGTCAACGATGGTAAGCAAACCCCAATGCGTGGGCACCCGGTGTTTGTTGCACAACATGCAACCGCTACTTGCTGCCGGGGGTGTTTGCAAAAATGGCACCACATTCAAACTGATAGACCACTAACATTAGATGAACAAGCCTATATCGTTGCCATTATCGAACGATGGTTACAGCTAGAAATGGCCAATATAGATGTGATTTGATGTGGCTTTATTGCTTAAATGCCAATTTTAGCCCGCAATATTTACTGTCATAATGGATATTTAGCAAGTTAATTCAATCACAGTATGGCAGAATAATAATCATGCAAACAGAATCTATAACGAACACAACTTGTCCAGCTTGCGGCATGTTGTGTGATGATGTTAATCCAACCAAAACCACTTGCGCCAAGAGCGCTGCGTTTTTTGCACAAGCTAATGTCGCAAAACCTAGCATTGCAGGACAAACAGCAACACTAGAGCAAGCAGTTAAAAAAGCAGCTGAACTACTTAAACAAAGTACGCAACCGGTAATTGGTGGACTGAGTACGGATTTAACAGGTTTTCGCGCTGCTTATCAGTTAGCCGGAAAAACCAAGGCGACACTTGCGCATATGAATGCAGTCACCACCTGGCGTAATACCAAAGTGTTACAAGCCACTGGCTGGCAAACCACAACCATGACAGAAGTAAAAAACCGTGCTGATGTGATTGTGTGTATTGGCACCGATATAGTGAAACATAACACACGTTTTTTTGAGCGCATTGTTTGGCCGAAAAAGGCATTATTTGTCGATAATGAAGATCGCGATATCGTATATTTAGGTGGCGAAGGTTTAGATACATCACATGGCACCTCGCCAAAAGGAAAGCCAGCCACTGTACTACCTTGCGACCCAGCATTATTACCAGAAGTTACGGCAGCGTTACACGCTTTAGTGGCTGGCAAACAGCTGACGGTCGATAGTATTGCAGGAATTGCCGTCAAAGATTTAGCCGATGTGGCCGAACGTTTACTAGCGGCAAAATATGCAACGCTAATATGGGTGGCAAAAGATTGTGACTTCCCCCATGCGGAGCTCACCATTCAACAGATCACACAAACGGTGGTTGAGTTGAACAAAACCACACGAGCTGGCGCGTTGGCCATGGGTGGTAGTGATGGTGATACAACGGTTAATTATGCGCACACATGGCTAAGTGGCTTGGCAATACACGAAGAAGTATTACCTGACCATGACGCGCTCCTCTGGGTGAATAGTTTTAGCCCCGATAAAGCGTTACCAACAACTGACGCACCACTGATTGTGATTGGCAACCCTAATATAGCACTTGAAAAAGAAGTGGATGTTTTTATTCCAATTGCAACACCTGGCTTAGATGCACCTGGCACGATGATTCGAGTGGATTCCAATGTGATTTTGCCACTCAAGCAGATAAGAGAAACTGATTTGCCGACACTTGGTGAAGTATTAGCACAAGTGGAGGCAGCATTATGATTATCCTACTCAAAAACGGTAAAGTCTATGATCCTGCCCATGGTAAAGATGGCGTTAAACAGGATATTTATATTCGCGACGGCCGTATTATTGATAAACCCGCACAAACAGACCATATAGACGAAACCATTGATTTAAATGGGAAAGTGGTGATGGCTGGTGCGATTGATATGCATAGCCATATCGGTGGTGGCAAGGTGAATATCGCGCGTATGATGTTGCCAGAGTATCAAGAAACGCTGCAGTACCACGAGCCTGAAGCGCATATTTGTGGGCCGCATTGCACACACGATGCCACACCAAGCACCATTAATACTGGGATGCGTTATATCGAGATGGGTTATACCGCGGCATTTGAGCCTGCCATCTTAGCCATTAATGCCCGCCAAGCTCACTTAGAAATGGGTGACACGCCAATGATTGATAAAGGCGGCTATGCCATGTTGGGCAATGATGACTACTTTTTGCGCTTGCTTGCCAATAAAGCCGACCAGAAAACCATTAATGATTACGTTGCGTGGACACTTAACGCCACACAAACGATCGGCATTAAAGTCGTTAATCCCGGTGGCATTAATGCTTTCAAATTTAATCAACGCCGGTTAGATTTAGACGAAAACAACACACACTATGCTGTTTCGCCAAGACAGATTCTGCAAAGCTTAAGCCGCGCTGTACATGACCTAGGCGTGACTAAGCCCTTACATGTACATTGTAATAATTTAGGCGCTGCTGGAAACTTCCAAACCACCTTAGACACCATGGGTGCTAGTGATGGCGTACCGATGCACCTCACGCATATCCAATTCCACAGTTATGATACCGAAGGCGATAAAAAATTCTCCTCCGCTGCGGCAAAAATTGCCGAAGGGATTAATAACAACAAACACATTACAGTCGATGTCGGGCAAATTCTATTTGGTCAAACCGTTACGGCCTCGGGTGACACCATGATGCAACACTTAAATGCCAATCATGCCAACCCGAAAAAATCCGTGATTATGGATATCGAATGTGATGGCGGCTGCGGCGTCGTGCCATTTAAGTATCGCGATGAAAACTACGTTAATGCCTTGCAATGGGCCATTGGCCTAGAGATATTCCTCAGCGTTGAAGACCCTTGGCGAATATTCTTAACAACCGACCACCCTAATGGCGCGCCATTTACCAGCTACCCGCACTTAATCCGCTTATTAATGGATAAGAGCTTTAGAGATGATGCTTTTGGTCAATTAAACCTTGATGCGCAGGCAATGAGCAATCTAACGGCTATCGACCGAGAATATAGCCTCTATGAGATTGCCACCATGACACGCGCTGGAGCCGCTAAACTCATTGGCCTGCGAGATAGAGGCCATCTTGGTGTTGGCGCTGCGGCAGATATTACCGTCTATACCGAACAAGCCGACAAAGAAGCCATGTTTGCCAAACCGAACTATGTGTTTAAAGATGGCCAACTAGTGGTCAAAGATGGGGACATTGTGAAAGTGGTTTGGGGTAAAACACATACCGCTAAGCCTGACTACGACCAGAATGTAGAAAAAGGCTTAAATGAATACTTCGACCAATATCACACGATTCAATTAGATAATTTTAAAATTAGTGATGATGAGATAGCGGCTGATGGGCGCAATCAAGTAGTGAGCCATACAAAATGAAACTAAACGGCGTACAAATAGACGATACCTTTGCTGAAGCATTTAATATGCGCGGTACACGCGTGATGATTACCGCACAAAACCTTAAATGGGCCTATAACGCAGCCAATGCGATGACAGGTTTTGCCACCAGTGTGATTGGTTGTGGTGTAGAAGCGGGTATTGAACGCGAACTGAGCGAAGACGAAACGCCTGATGGCAGACCTGGCGTTAGCATTCTGATGTTTGCCATGGGCAGTAAAGTGTTAAAGCAACAACTAGAAAATCGCATGGGCCAGTGCATCCTTACCTGCCCTACTGCTTCAGCTTTCTCAGGTATTGAATCAGATGACATGATTAGCCTAGGTAAACATTTACGTTACTTCGGTGATGGCAATCAAATTTCTAAATTACTCCCTAATGCAAAAGGCGAAAACAAACGCTATTGGCGTATCCCGGTGATGGATGGCGAATTCTTAACCGAAGAAACCACCGGCATGATCCGCGCGATTGGCGGCGGCAACTTCTT
>SPJO01000070.1 GCA_006844635.1 Methylophilaceae bacterium
AGCGCAAGGTATTAACGATAGCCAAGAGCTATTCGAAATGGCGCGAGAAGAAAATGACGATGAGTCGTTGTTAAGTATTGCAACGGACTCAGAAGCATTGGAAAAAATAGTGGAGGAGATGGAATTCCGCCGTATGTTCTCGGAGCCTATGGACGAAAATAACTGCTTTATTGAATTTCAATCGGGCAGTGGCGGCACTGAAGCGCAAGATTGGGCCAATATGCTATTGCGTATGTATTTACGTTATTGTGAGCGCAAAGGTTTTAAAGTTGAAGTGCTAGAACAGTCAGAAGGCGATGTTGCTGGGATTAAAGGGGCATCGTTGAAGGTGTCAGGTGACTATGCATTTGGCACATTACGCACGGAAAATGGCGTACATCGTTTAGTGCGTAAATCTCCTTTTGACTCGAATGCCAAGCGACACACTAGTTTTGCCAGTGTGCAAATTTTTCCAGAAGTTGATGATTCCATTGAGATTGAGATTAACCCGGCAGATATTCGGATGGATACTTATCGCGCGAGTGGTGCTGGCGGGCAGCATATTAATAAGACCGATTCAGCTGTACGTTTAACACATATCCCAACGGGACTGGTGGTGCAATGTCAGAATGACCGTTCGCAGCACCGCAATAAAGATGAAGCGATGAATATGCTTAAAGGTGCTCTTTACAATTTAGAACTGAGTAAACGGAATGAAGAAAAGCAAGCTTTAGAAGATGCTAAGACAGATATTGGTTGGGGACATCAAATTCGTAGCTATGTGTTAGATCAAGGGCGCATTAAAGACTTACGCACAAACGTAGAGGTCGGGAATACCCAAGGGGTGCTAGATGGTGATTTAGACCAGTTTATTGAGGTCAGCCTAAAGCAGGGTGTGTAGTGAATTAGTCTGTTGCTTGTTTTGCGTTAGGATGTTTAATCAAAAACAGCACGCGCTCAACATCGACATGTAAAAACTTGGCAATAGCTTCGTAGTCGTCGGGTAAAGCTGCATCATCCCAACCATTAGCCGAGTGGCGAGCAAGGTTAACCGCTAATGAGACGTTGGTCGCGCGTTTATCTAAGGTTTGTTCATCATCCATTAATTGGCTGAGCAATGGTGGCATACCATAAACGCGAATCAACTCTTTTTGCAAATCCATTAAATGAAACCCCAACACATGCTGTTGCACGTCTTTTGAACGTAATGCTTTATTAGCGTGTTGTAAGGCGAAAATTTTATTCATTTTGTCTGGTGCAAAACACCACATCAACATTTCAGCAAAATCATGTAACAGCGCTGCTATCCATATCTCTTCTGAATGTAAATCCTTTTGTAAGGCTGCCCAGTCAGCAGCATAATATGCTGCTCGGTGAGCTCTTTTGATAAGCTGTAATAAATGGGTGAGCGCGGGGATGTCCGATTGTAAGCGGTCGTCTACGAGCAAGTCAGCAGAGAGCTCGCGGTAAAATGTACTGGTTCCCATCATGATGATGGCTGCTTCAATTTCAACTAAATCTTGTACTTGCCGTTTGCCTGGATGCTTTTTGGCATAACTGAGTACCTTGAATACCATGAATGGATCGTTTAGCACCACGGTGCTAATATCACGTGCACTGAGATTGTCTTCATCTAATTTAAGCTCAGCTAAGCTACGTGCTGTTTGTTTCAGCACGGGAATGTTCACTCTACTCAGCCGTTTTAGCCATGCTGCAGCATGATTCGTTTCAGCATTCATCTCGGGTTCTCCGTTCATTTCAACATCATAAACGCATAGGAATGACTTTATTTTGCCGAATAGCGCTGTAAATAACCTTTAAATAGTTTGATTTAACGGTACAATTTAGTCAGTATGATTAACAACCTCTCTAACAATAAGACACCATGCGACAGCTAGACGAATTATCATCCTCCATTAAAACAGCCAAGTTAACGGATTTTGATGCATGGCATGGCCGCATTATCGTGTGGATTGCAGCCGCAACAGCAGGTTTGATTGTTGTGATGTTTGCCATTGCAACCGAGCATGCGATTGACATGTTCTTTAAAGTCCAGCAAATGAACTGGTGGTTACCACTGATTATTACGCCTTTAGGCGGCATGGTTGTTGTTGGCTTAACGCGCAAATGGTTTAAAGGGGCAGAAGGCAGTGGCATTCCACAGGTGATGGCTGCCTTACATCAAGAGAGCCAAGATGGTAAGTATCCGACCTTGGTGAGTTTTAAGTTGGCGATTGGGAAAGTGTTTTTAGGTGTCGGCGCATTAGCATCAGGCTTTTCTGCTGGTCGAGAAGGGCCTTCTGTACAAGTGGCTGCTAGTGTCATGCATGCATTTAGGCACTTTTTGCCATATGGCTTTTCTGTAAACCCTAAGCACTTGATTCTAGCGGGTGGAGCAGCTGGTATTTCCGCGGCATTTAATACGCCACTAGCTGGGATTGTATTTGCCATCGAAGAGCTTGGGCGGCGTTTTGAACAAAAAACGAATGGCGTCATCATTACTGCCATTGTCTTGTCAGGTTTGGTGGCGATTTCCTTACAAGGTAACTATACCTATTTTGGTAGTTTGTTTGTTGAAGCGGTTGATAAAACCATTATTATTCCAGTGCTATTTTGTGGCTTAGTTTGCGGTATCGCTGGCGGTGTTTTTAGTAGGATTTTAATCAGTACATCTGGTCAGATGACTGGTCGAATCGGGTCGCTTCGGCGTTTGCATCCCCTATGGTGGGCTGGCTTCTGCGGTTTGGTGGTTGCTGGCTTGGGTGTGGCAAGCAATGGGGCTGCGCATGGTTCAGGTTATGCAGAAGCGCAAAGCATTTTGATGGGCAATACGAATGACGCTTGGTTTTATGCGCCGATTAAATATGTAGCCACCATTTTTACTTATTTGAGTGGTGTGCCGGGCGGTATCTTTGCACCTTCGCTATCAATTGGCGCTGGTATTGGACATGATTTATTACCATTATTTGGGCAAGACTATTTCAACACGGCGATTATCGCTTTGTGTATGGCCGGCTTTTTGGCAGCAGTGACACAAGCGCCACTGACTTCTTTCATCATTGTGATGGAAATGATTGATGGCCATGAAATGGTGATTAGTTTAATGGCCATTACCTTCTTATCATCTATTATTTCTCGTGTGTTTAGTAAACCACTTTATGCAACATTGGCGGAACAACAAGCGGGCATGACACAGAAAATTCAATAGCCAGCAGCAAGAAGCTGACAATACAGCCGAGTTAGAAAATGTTAAAATGCGCGATTGATAAATTATATTGATCCTGTAGCGAGACTTTTAATGACAGATGCAACCCCAGCAATAGATGAAAACCATATAGACGAAAATCATGTCATGGCAGAGCGCCGCGAAAAGCTTAAAGCGATTCGCGCTGAAGGCGTGGCTTTTCCTAATGACTTTAAGCCTGAACATCAAGCGGCTGATTTGCATGCAGAATATGATGCGCTGGATAAGGAAACATTAGATCCGCAGAATATACCAGCAGTAGTTGCTGGACGGATGATGCTCAAACGCGTGATGGGTAAAGCGAGCTTTGCCACGATTCAAGACACATCAGGTCGCATTCAACTTTTCATTAATAAGCAAAACCTTACCGATGAAAATAGTGAAGCGATTTATGATGCATTTAAGCACTGGGATTTAGGCGATATTATTGGTGCAAAAGGCACCATGTTTAAAACCAAAACAGGTGAGCTGTCAGTTAAAGTATCTGAGTTGCGTTTGCTTACTAAGTCACTACGGCCTTTACCTGAAAAATATCATGGCTTAAGTGATCAAGAAATTAAATATCGTCAACGCTATGTTGATTTGATTACATCAGAAGAAACACGTGAGACATTTGTGGCGCGTTCAAAAGTGATTTCTGGTATACGTAGCTTTATGTTGGACAATGCATTTTTAGAGGTGGAAACACCGATGTTGCATCCAATTCCTGGCGGTGCTTCCGCTAAGCCATTCGTAACACACCATAATGCGCTCGATATGGAAATGTTTATGCGTATCGCGCCAGAGCTTTATTTAAAACGGTTAGTCGTTGGTGGTTTTGATCGTGTGTTTGAGATTAATCGTAACTTCCGCAACGAAGGCTTAAGCGTTCGCCATAATCCAGAATTTACCATGATGGAATTCTATGCGGCTTATACGGATTATCAGTGGTTAATGGATTTTACTGAGCAATGCATCCGTGCTGCAGCCATTGCAGCACGTGGAACTGCTGTGGTGACATATGATGGTAAGGAAGTGGACTTAAGTAAGCCATTTGAGCGCCTAACGATTGTTGGCGCTATCCAGAAGTATGCCCCACAGTACACGTTAGAACAGCTGAATGATGAAACCTTCTTGCGTGAAGAGTGTACTAAGCTTGGTGCGAAACCTTTTGACCATGCTGGCCTTGGTTCATTACAGCTAACCTTATTTGAAGAAACGGCTGAAAGCCAACTATGGCAACCAACTTATATTGTCGATTATCCAGTAGAAGTATCGCCATTAGCGCGTGCGTCAGATGCTAAACCAGAGATTACAGAGCGCTTTGAACTCTTTATTACTGGCAGAGAAATGGCGAATGGATTTAGTGAGTTAAACGATGCCGAAGACCAAGCTGCGCGTTTCCAAGCACAAGTGAAAGCGAAAGAAGCGGGCGATGATGAAGCCATGTTCTACGATGCGGACTTTATCAGAGCATTAGAATATGGCATGCCCCCTGCAGGTGGCTGTGG
>SPJO01000071.1 GCA_006844635.1 Methylophilaceae bacterium
GTCGTTGATGATGTCGTTCCAATCCTCTGGTTTTACATAAGTACCGACCACGGCATTCGGGTCAACTTCTTGGACGCCCATGGTGACAATTTCTTTCTTCAGCTTCACTTTCATGCGATAAAACGGATGTTTGTCAGCATAAGATTCTTTATGCTCTAAATCTTTAAGACGTTCATCTTGACGTAGGTAATCAAGCACTGCGTGAATATCAGTAGTTTGCCCAGCAATCGTACCATTAATGCCTTCTTTAGCAAGAAGGAGGGTGCCTTTGACATTATGCTTTAAGCAGGCATCCAGAATAGGCTGTTGTAAATCTTTGTAGTCAGGCAGACTAACGAATTTATAGAGTGCGGCAGTTAAAAATTTCGACATTTCAAAATAACATTAAAACAAAAGCGGATTTTAACATTTTTTTAGCTTTAAAGCTTTTGACACAAGTCAAAGCGCCTTGTGTCAAAAGCGTGATGTCATTATTGATTCATTAACGCACTAATCTTTTTACTTAGCCCTTTATTTTTAATCTGGTCCGCTAATTTTTTAGGGGTACTGCCTTTTTTATCTGCCAAGTTTGTATCCGTACCCTTATCGACGAGTAATTTGACCTTCTCATACAAAGCGTTAAGTTCTTTTTCTGTTCTACAGCCGACATTATTTCTTAATAAACAGTCATCAATTACTCTGTGTAATAACACATGTAAGGCAGTCTCTCCTCTTTTGTTCTGAATGTTAGGGTCTACACCAATAGCTAATAAAGTATTGATTCTATTGTCAATGTCCGGACCAGTACCATTACTCTCCGATGGGAAAAAACGGCTAGCAGCTAGATGTAGAGCAGTATCTTTTTGTTTTTTGTTTTGGTGGTTAACGCTAATGCCGTTTTTGGCTACAAACTGCATAAGCTTTGGTGCGCCAGAGCCTAACCAAACGATTGAGTGAAGCGCGTTGTTTTCATAGTAATCCTGTGCATTAATGTCAACGCCATGGTCTAGTATTAACTGAATCATTTCCATTTTTTGCGTTATGTCATATGCATCGGTACGAGCGTGTTTATTTTCTTGCTGTTTAATAATGCGATGCAATAGTCCCTTCACTTTCTTAGGATCTGCACCAGATTTCAACAAAAGCTCAATCATATTTTTTTTCTTGCTAGACCAATCCCCAATACGACTAAGTGGAACCGCTCCTTTTTTATTTTCTGCATTGACATTCGCGCCATCTTTAATGAGTTTGGTCGCTAATGCCAAATCATTTAGTGATACAGCTTGATGTAGCAAGGTGTTGCTATTTTTAAATTGATGGTCGGTACTAACATTGCTTTTTCCTTTAGCATCTGCACTTACTAACAAAGCGATAATTTTTGCATTATTTTTTGTTAACGCTGCATCTAGAACAGACCGGCCACCTTTGGTTTTGGCATTGACATCAGCACCATTCTTTATCAGCATGTTGACCAAGTTATAGTTGTCCTTATAAACGGCATGATGTAGCGATGAGTTGCCTACAATATTTTTGGCATTAACATCCGCACCAGTCCTTATAAAGCCACCAACTGCACCAGCATGATCTAATCTCGCCGCAACCAAGAGAGGCGTTTCCCCTCTTAGATTACGGGAGTCGATAGGCGCACCATTTTCGACTAACTTTTTAACGGAGTTTATCTTGTAGTGAGGCTGATGAGCAATGTCAAACAGTGCTTCTAACATCGCTTCCTTACCACGTTCTTCTATGGCTCTTTTATCTTGATGTGACGCGCATTCTGCTATCTTCACAGTGCTTTTAATTTGTGATGCTTTCCAGTTATAAAACCGGAAAGGCATTTTACGTAAATTTTTCCCATTGAGTTTTGTGTCTTGAATATGTTCAAAGGAGTCATCCACTACTTGGTATTCAGCTGGTTTCCTGTGCGCACCATCTTGAATCTTGCCTAGGTCTGAATGGAAGTAGGCAGCACTATGCTCTGTATTAATTGGCGCTCGTTTTTTCTCACCCGGCTTGAGTGGTGTCCAACCAGCCGTTACCCATTTGTTATGGACAAAAGATTTGTAACGATAAGCGACAAACACTTCTTGTTTACATTCATTTTTCAGCCATATGATATAGCCGCGATCTTCTTTCATTGGTTGCGCTGGAGGACGTGGCTCTACTTGAGGTGCTTGTTGTGGCTTGTAGCCACTGCTATGCTGTTGGTCTTGGTCGTTTAGATATGCTGCGGATTGGCAACGGTTATGCGCACCCTGACATTCAGAAGTTGTGGGGCATTTGCTTTTTGAGTAGCCGCAATATTTTCTAATATCTTTGAATTGATTACACTTTGGTTCAGCGCGGCCATGTTTTTTTCGGTGCCATTCCACACAGTCATTTAGTTTATCCCTGAGGTTTTTTGTGCAGCTATTGTACTGGCGGTCAAATTGAGATTGACAGTTAACGGCTCGATGTCGACACGCATCGTATGTTTGTTTACATTGGTAGCGAGCCTGCTCAAGGTTTTGCCCAGGTGCTGGCTGGTAGATTGTTTCATTAGTATTTGGTGGCCTATAAGGTGTTGGCTTTTTAATTGGTTTTAATTCCTTATACGAGTCACCGCGTTCAAATAAAAAATAAGCTTTGCAATTAGCACCGCCTTTGCGGTGGTGGGTAACAAAGTTGTAAGTAATAGGGCCTCTCCGTTTGCGCGGTTCACCAGCCCAATCCCCTTTACCTAGCGGCACCCGTTGATAACCAACAAAATCATTCCCTGTACCAAAAAGTTGATCACCTGCGTTTTTAAAAGCCATTGTCACTGGGTCTTTACTGGGTCCGCCTACAGAGCCTCCTTCCGGCATGTTAGCTACTTTACCGGTGAGAAAAATAGTGAGGTAATTGCTAAACACGTGCACCGCTGTGCCACCATTATCATGCTCCCACATGGTGACTCTAAGCTCTACAGGCTGTTGCCTGCCTTGCCATATCAGCGTGTCCTCATGTTTAAAAAAGCCTTTGGTTACTTTTTTATAATACCCTGGCTTACCTCTAGGATGTGACTGTGCACGTACTTTCCCGTTTCTGAGTTGGCGGACATGGGTATGAATAAAAATCTCGTTAGCTGGTGTGATGGCACTATCGCGCTGAATGCTTGCGCATGACATGCCAACATAATAGATTTTCTGTTCGTAAGCGGCTTGGCTATGCGTTGAGAAAAAAGCGATTGCTAAAGCGAGAAATGTAAAGCGGTATCTTGAGAATTTATTCATTTTTATTTTGGCCTTTTTTGTTTGGTGGTTTCTTCTCGTCAGCGTTTTTCTTTTTGTTCTGATCAAGTGCGATGGCGACTAAGCATATTGCGATAGCAATAAAAGGTAGGGTTTCTGCTAGCGCATCAAACATGAGTGCTGCTTTCTGACATGCGGTAAGCCTTTGCATTGTACGGGTGTACAAGCATCATACGCCAGTTAGTAAGCGCATAGTGATTTTATTACGGTGACATCGCTTTCACGGATACGTTTCATGTATAGTGGGGTAACAGTTTTAGGTCAGTAGAAAGCTCATAGTCAGAGATGGAGGAGGAGCAAAGTTGCAATATAAAGGTTGGGTAATCAGGTTGTTCATTGGGCTGGTACTGCCAGTGACCGTTGCCGCTTTGGTGATGACTATTACAGGTGCTTTGTATGAGCGGTCTTTAGCCGTGTTTGAGAAATTGCCAATGATTATTACATTTGGTTATTTTTTGATGTTTATTCCAAGTTTGGTTTTTACTTTTATCATGGAGTTTCTTGCCAACAGAAAGCTCAAGCCAGATTGGCAAGTGTTAATGGCAGGTATGGTTTTAGGTGGCTTAAGTAGCTTGATTATTTGGGATGGGTCGCTGAATGATTTAAATTTTTCCCAAGTCGTTGGGCCAGTTGTCGGCTTTATTTGTGCCTGGGTACTCCGTAGACACTACAAGGTGCATGTTTTATCTGTGCGTACTTAAGCTTGTAAAACAAGCATCTCCGCTTTACCCATGCCTGAAACATCACCCATTAAGCGTTGTACGCGTTTTTGACTAATGGTTGCAAATTTTGTATCAAGTTGTTGGAATGATTGATACAAGATATTCAAGAATGGGAGGGTATGTAAGCCGCAGTCTAGCCAAGTCGCTTGTTCCTTGGGTTTGTTCGCTAGTAACAAGGTCCCGCGTTTCATCCCATAACCTAAACGTGCGCCGGTTTGGCCTAACACACCGACGGTGCCAGCTTTCATGCTGCTCGCACAGTATTCGCCGACATCACCTTCAATCAGTAAGATGCCACGGCGCATTAGATTAGCGGCTCGTTCGCCAGCATTGCCCTTGCAGATCAGTACGCCGCCTTGCATGGCTGCGCCTAAGTAGTCACCAGCGTCGCCTTCAACGGTGATGTTACCGATTTTCATTTGGTGACCAATATAATGTAGTTGGTCATTGGCGTTTTTAAAGACGATGTTACGAGTGTCTGTGCCACTGACATCAAATGCATCAGCAACGCTTTGTGTGCCGAGTGGTAGCGCTTGAATGTCAGCGAGTGTTTTGCCTTGTAATAAGTCAGGCGTTAATGTGCGGCAATCAATGCTTTGCGCGTTATTAGCTTGATAAGTAAGCGTTAGTGCACTCATGATTTCGCCTCTTCTGGTTGTGCATCAGAGGTGA
>SPJO01000072.1 GCA_006844635.1 Methylophilaceae bacterium
TCCCATGCGCCAACTTTGTCTTGCACATTCACCAATAAGTCACTTGGTGCATAGGTTGCAATCACGACAACATTATTGAGATTGTGTGTTTTGCCGCGTAATTGTGCCAACGTTTCACCACACGACAATACTGTTTGCGCTTGTTGCTCTCCCATTGCCACAATCAGCTGCGTTGGGTGTTGTGTTAAATGGTCGTTATTCGCATCCGCAATATTTTGCCCGACTGTCACTGAAACCGCTTTCAACATATTCTGCAACAAAGTTTCAGCGGCCTCATCATGCGTTAATGGCAATACAAACCCCCATTGCGCATCTTGGCTAACAACATATCTAAACTGAGGTGCAGTTGTAGCTAGAGCATCAAGTTGCGAGGGTTCAGTCACTACAGCCGTCGGTGCTACTTTCTGTTGTGATGGTACTTGCGGTTGTAAAGGCGCTGGCACTTTCTCGACAGGCGTAGGATTGCGCAACTGCCATACAGGCAGCAACTCCAACTCTCTTAGCATATCTTCCCGACTTAACATCTCAGCCTCACCCATTTCAAATTTCAAGATTCATTAACACAGCATCTTCTCGTCCGCTGTCAGTCTGATAATAACCACCACGAACATGCACTTCTACAAAGCCTATTTTCTCATACAAGGCACGCGCTGACACATTGCTCGCTCGCACTTCTAAAAACATATGCTTTGCACCCGCGCTTTTTGCGCGTGCAATCATGTCACTCAACAACGCACGACCCAAGCCTTGCTTTTGATACGCTTTCGCAATACTAATATTAAACAAATGTGCTTCATCTAACACTAGCATCATCACAACATAACCCACAATATGACCTGCTGACAACATCAGCCATGCTTGATGCCCTGCTCGCAATGAGTCATTAAAATGTGTCGCAGTCCAGGGATAATCATAAACGTCTGATTCAATCCGTAACACATCATCCAAATCAGCCGACTGCATTGACCTGAGCGTGTAGTCTGCTAACACTTGGCTCATAGCCGCAAACCTTGTTCACGCTCTTTTGAAGTTAGCGCAACACGGTTACGAATATAAACAGGCTTTGCTTCACTCGCTGGTCTGGCTTCACCCGCCGCAAATACAGGCTGCGCTAGCGTTAGCATTGCTGCAGCTGCTGGTGTCAGCTCCGGTAGCTTTTTAACAATCTGGCCTTGGTAACAGTCACTCAACACGGCATCATAAACTTGCCAAGCTGTGCCAACGCCAGTCCAGTCGTCGCCGTCTAATGAGGGCACTTCATTGGGTTTATAGACTCCTGCATCATGCACGGTCTGCCAAACTTGGTTTTTCCGAATATAGGCAGCGTGGTAAACCTCTTTCATACGCGCATCCGTCGCAACCACCACACGCTCAGCCCCTGCCGCCTCAGCTAAAGCAGTCAACACATTAACGCCAACAACTGGCAAGTTAGCACCAAAGCCTAAACCTTGCGCGACACCACAAGCAACCCGAACGCCAGTAAATGAGCCAGGACCAGCACCAAAAACAATGCCATCTAAATCGGTTAACGCAATGTTTGCTTGTGTTAAAAGTTGTTGAATTTGCGGAAGAATCAGTTGTGATGCAGCTTGGCCAGCATGTGTATCATAGGTATACAGCTGCTCGCCATCGCGAATCGCCAAAGATAAGAATTCTGTTGATGCATCTAATGCCAATAATTTCATAAGCGTTATTTTGACATTAAATGCTGACATTGGCTGCATTATTCAAACGAAACCAAGTAACCTTAGAAAACAAAAAAGGCGTAAAGGTTAACCTTTACGCCTTTTATAACATTCGTTTTTTATTTATTTTTTCATTGCAACGGCTTTTGCCTTTGCTTTCGCTTTTACTTGTGCTGCTTTTAACGCTTTCGCTGCTTTTGCATTCGCTGCTGCATTACCACGCATGTGAGATGACACACCGCTAGATTGTTTTGCACAATCACTACCCATTAACGTTTTTGCACATTCACCTGCATACGCTGTACTAGCCAAACACGCACTTACTAACAACAACACTCCGATACTACTTTTAATCATGACATCCCAATCTATAATAATTTTAAATTTCGCTAGCAACCAAAGGGCCGCTCCTCGACAATCAATCATGCAAATTACATGCCAAATAAAAAACCTATAATAATCAATACCTAACCACTTTCCAACACTGTCAGCATGCTGACATAATGACAGCCCCCGTCAGCAGACTGACAATCAAAGACTACCCATAAAAAAAGCGCTGAAGTTGTACCTTCAGCGCTCATCCTCTATGCATAGCTGCCTTAGTTACGATGCGTCTCCTTGCCAGACTGCCCAACCGCCATGGCTTTTGCTTTCGCTTTACGCTTTGCCGCCTGCAATGCTTTAGATGCTTTTGCATTCTCAACAGCATTACCACGCATATGCGTCGCGACACCTTCCCCACTTGTCGCGCAATCACTGCCCATTAATGTTTTTGTACATTCCGCCTGTGCAGTCGTCACTAACAACGCACTTACTAGCGCGGCTAAACCGATACTCTTATTTTTCATTCTTGCCTTTTCTACCTATTAAAAATTAACGCATATATTCTTATTATTTCTACAGGCAGCATTATAGGGCGTAGGCATGACAATAAAACGCGCTTTTACAATTTGATAACAAATTAATCATCAAACACGCGACCACGTAGAGCTTTCAAACGGCCACGTAAATTTTTCGACGCCAATCTTCGCTGTTTTGCGCCATAACTAGGCTTTGTCGCATGGCGTGTTGGTGCCACTTTATTGGCAGCATTCACAACATCATGCAATCGCTGAACCGCATCCCGCTTATTGGCTTCTTGCGTACGGAACTGCTGTGCTTTAATTACCAGCACACCACTTGCAGAAATGCGCTTATCCTTTAGCGCCAATAAGCGCGTTTTAAGTGACGCGCTCAAACGAGAAGCCGCAATATCGAATCGCAAATGAATAGCGCTAGACACTTTATTCACATGCTGACCGCCAGCGCCTTGAGCGCGAATCGCTATCAACACATAATCAGCAGGATTAATATTAACCATGACTAAGCATCACGCTCAAAAAAGGCCTGCACATCGCTTAATAATTTCGTCCGTTTAAAAGGTGGCAAACTCTGCCAGATACGCTTCCCATACGACTTGGTAATGAGCCGCGGATCACAGATCATCAATACCCCACGATCGGTCTCATCCCGAATCAAACGACCAGCCCCTTGCTTGAGCGTAATCACGGAGTAAGGCAATTGATACTCCATAAAGGCATTTTTACCTTCTTCCTTTAGCTGATCAATGCGTGCAGACAATACTGGATCATCGGGCGGTGCAAACGGTAACTTATCAATAATAACCGCACTCAGGGCGTCGCCCCGCACGTCTACGCCCTCCCAAAAACTCTGCGAGCCAACCAACACGGCATTGCCATGCGACCTAAAGCGGTCTAATAACTCGGTACGCGTACTCTCTCCTTGTAACAACAAGGGATACTCCATGCCATTGCTACCAAAAGCATCTTTTAATAGCGCATGCACCTCACGCATCGCCCGCAAAGAAGTGCACAACACAAATGCGCGTCCTTCACTGGCTTGAATCACTGGTAACGCAGCCTCTGCAACTGCTGCAATATATTCTGCACTATTCGGATCAGGCATATTCGCTGGTGCGTAGAGCAGCGCTTGTTGCCCATAATCAAATGGACTTTGTAAATAAAGAGCCTCTGCATCCTGCAAGCCCATTTGTTGTTGATAATGGCTAAAATCACTGCGAACCGCCAAGGTTGCAGAAGTAAATATCCAAGCACGTGGTTCAGCATTTAACTGCTTGCCAAATCCCTCTGCAACACTTAACGGCGTTGCGTGCAATTGTACTGATTGTGTAAAGACCTCTACCCAGCGTACGAGATTGCGATTCTCTGCTTTTTGCCAACGACAGAACTGCACCAGCAACTCTTCTCCACGTTGCCAACACTTCTCTAACATCGGGTCTCGCCCGGCCTGCGTCTCCAATACCTTCGTCAACGCTGCCAGCTTATCTTGCATATTCTGATAAGCCTCATCAAATCCTTTGAGCGCCAAAGCTTTTTGCACAGGCAAGCGTGAACCCTCATAAGCAAAGACTAAACGGAAATCTTTAACAGCCTTTTCTAAAGGTGGAACCGCTTCACTTAGCGCAATACAATCCTTGGCTAAGGTCAAATAAGCCGTATTACTATCTCGTCCGAGCTCTAGCAACTGGTTAGTCGAAACATCCTCACCAAAGAATAAGCCCGCAACGTTTGGCAACTGGTGCGCCTCATCAAAAATAACGGTATTCGCACTCGGCAACAGCTCCGCCACGCCCTCATCGCGCAACATCACATCGGCAAAAAACAAATGGTGATTAACCACCACAACATCCGCCGCCAAGGCTTTCTTACGCGCCTCCATCACAAAGCATTCTTTATAGTAACTGCAATCTTGACCTAAGCAGTTATCACGCGTTGACGTCACACTCTGCCAAACCATCGCATCTTCTGGCACATCAGTCAGCTCACTTTTATCGCCTGTTTTGCTGTTTTCTGCAAAGTTTTTAATGATATGGACATACTGAGCATCTTCCCGAGAAGCAAATCGCCCTTCTTGCTCTGCGCGC
>SPJO01000073.1 GCA_006844635.1 Methylophilaceae bacterium
AAGCGGCGTGACTTAGTATAGTTCTCCGTCACGATACTTTCAGTGTGTTGTGATGAGTGTTGGTTAATGTGTGCAATGGCTTCATCCAATCCATCAACCACTTTGCAGGAAATAATACTGTCCAGATATTCAGTATAGAAATCCTCATCAGTCGCCGCTTTGGCTTCTTTCACAATCGCGCACGTTTCAGCACAGCCGCGAATTTCGACATCTTTAGCTAGTAATTTTGCTGCAATTTTTGGTAGTAGGTCTTTAGCCACTGCACGATCAATCAACAATGATTCGGCGGTATTACAAGTGCCTAAGCGTTGCGTTTTACTATTCTCAACAACATCAAGTGCCTTGTTCACATCTGCATCAGCATCAACATAGACATGGCAGTTGCCATCTAAGTGTTTAATCACAGTGACACGCGCATCTCTCGAAATGCGTTCGATTAAGCCTTTACCGCCACGTGGCACAATCACGTCAACGTAATCTTGCATGGTGATTAGTTCACCAACCGCTGCGCGGTCAGTGGTTTCCACAACTTGCACTACATCTTTTGGTAAGCCAGCTTTTTCTAAGCCTTCGTGGACCAGTTTAGCCAAAGCCTGATTACAGTGAATCGCTTCTGAGCCGCCGCGTAGAATCGCAGCATTGCCTGATTTAATGCATAAGCCAGCTGCATCTGCCGTGACGTTAGGGCGTGCTTCGTAAATAATGCCGATAACCCCTAGAGGCACACGCATTTGGCCGACCTGAATGCCGCTAGGCATATATTTAAAGCCATTCATTTGCCCGATTGGATCTGGTAGGCTAGCAATTTGTAGTAGACCTTCTGACATGCTGTTTACGGTTTTTTCTGTCAGCGTTAAGCGGTCTAGGAGTGCGCTTTCTAAGCCGTTTTCTTTGGCGGCTGCTAAGTCTTTAGCATTGGCGGCGAGTAAGCTGTCTTTTTCACGTAGAATCGCGTTAGCAATATTGGCTAGGGCTTCATTTTTCGCGTTAGCGTCAGCGCTAGCAATCGCGCGCGATGCTTGTCGTGCACTTTTGCCCACTGCGGTCATGTAGTCTTTAATGTTTTCCATAAGGTTGTCTTTAATCTATTTAGTTTTCACTAGTTGTTTGCTGGAAATGCTTATCTTCTCGTGCGTATTTTGGCTAGTCCAAAACACAGTCTGGATAACTCTAACCAAGCATCGCCAATCATAATGCCTTTAGCGATTCTATCAATATCGCATAGTTTTTGTAAGGCTGCTTCAAGTTGGCGTAAGCTGAAGCGTGATAAAGCCATCTTTGCTTGTTGCTGGCGCGAGCCAAAAATGCGGGCATTGGTCATGGCTTGGTTTAAGTTTTCGCCATTGGCTTGTGCACGTTTAACACTCACTAGAGGCCGTAATACCCAAATTAGTGGATTCATCACAGCAACTGCTTGCTCACCTTCATCTTGCAGACCTTGCAGAATGCGTGAAGTACGTTCAGGGTCGCCCGCTAAAACCGCTTCACCCAGTTTAAAAGCATCATAACGGGAAACATTAAGTACAGCAGTGCTAATTTGCTCAGCCGTGAGTGTGCCTTCTGGATAAAGTAAACCAAGTTTTTGAATCTCTTGATGCGCTGCCAGCATATTGCCTTCTACTTGGTGTGCCATAAAAGCCAAAGATGCATCATCAGCTTGTTGGTTTTGTTGGGCGAGGCGGCTAGCGATCCATTTGGGTAATTGGTTCGGCGCAATATCATGCAGCTCAATCACCGTTGCAGCACCTTGCAGTTTGTTATACCAAACACTTTTTTTCGTATCACGTGCCATTGCAGGCAGGATAATAATGGTGGTGGTATCAGGAATTGGGTTGTCGGCCAATTCCGCTAAGGCTTTTCCGCCTTCTGTACCCGGTTTGCCATTCGGGATGGAAATCTCAAGGATGCGTTTGCTGGCGAATAGGGATAAGGCTTGGCCAAATTGTTGAACCGATTGCCAGTTAAAACCACGTTCGACGACGAACTTTGATCGTTCATCCGCGCCATCTTGTCTTGCTGCTTTGCGGATGGCATCTAAGCATTCGCTTTGGCCGAGCGGTTCGTCGCCAGTGAGCACATATAGGGGCGCTAACGTTTTTGATAAGTGTTGTTTGAGTTGCGCTGGTGCTAATTGCATGTTCAGCTATTGCGCCTGCCTCTTAAGCGCTGACAGTCTACGCATCATGCCGTTTAAGACCGCTTCTTGCATGCCTTTATTGAGTGCTTTTTCTTCGTTTTGTTTGGCGAGTAAGTTGGCATCGCTATAGGTATAGTCACGCCTTACTTCAACCGTTTGCACGTCACTCCAAGTACTTTGGCCGGCAAGTAAAGTGCGGTAATGTACGCGGTAGTAGAGTTCGTACTCGTTAACAGTACCTTCGCCGCCGAGTGATAGAATGCGCTTTTCATTTTCTTCACCCATGAGCTCTAGACGTAGCTCTGCGTCTTTGCCTGAATTTAAAATTTCAACCTGACTTGTGTTAAGTGCTTTTTCTAAGTCTTTAGAAATTACTAAGGTATTGCCTTCAATAAAAATTGTATTGAAAGGAATTTCACTGGGGCCACGTAGATGAAAGCCACAAGCAGTTAAGCCCAGTAAGAGGCAAGTGATTAAGTAAAAACGAATGCTGCTAGTCAATGTGCTTATCCAATCACAACGTTAACAAGTTTTTTTGGTACAACAATGATTTTACGCACACTTTTGCCATCCACCAAGAATTTAGTGACTGATGGATCCTCAGCTGCCATGCGCTCAATACTATCTTTATCTGCAGCGCTAGACACTTGCAACTTCCCTCTTAGCTTGCCGTTGACTTGAATCATCATTTCAATTTCATCTTGCACCATGGCCGCCTCATCTGCTTCTGGCCAAGCAGCGTTAAGGATATCGTCACCATAATCCAATTGTGACCATAAGCTATGCGTAATATGCGGTGCAATAGGGGATAGTAAACGCAATAAGATAGAGAAGCCCTCATGCGCAACACTTTGCCAGTTGTCATGTGCTTCTTTTTGTAGCTTCTCCAATGCGTTTAACATTTTCATCGTGCTGGAAGCGACCGTATTAAATTGCTGACGTGATAAATCATAAGTGGCTTGTTTTAGCTCTAAGTGAATTTCGCGTCTGATATTGGCTAATGCATTATCGAGCTTTTCTGGCATGGCTGTTTGTGCTTCTGTAGAAAGTGCAAAGCCATAGTTCCATACCCGGCGTAAAAAGCGATGAGAACCTTCAACACCCGTGTCAGACCACTCTAATGTTTGCTCTGGCGGTGCAGCGAACATCATAAAGAAGCGTGCCGTATCCGCACCATATTCATCAATCAGTGATTGTGGGTCAACCCCATTACGTTTCGATTTTGACATGGTGCCCATGCCTTGAAAATCGACAGGTTGACCATCTGCAAGGAGGTTGGCGCCAATGGTTTTGCCATGCTCATCATGCACGAGTTCCACTTCTTCTGGCGCATAATATTCAATGCCGCCTTTGTCTGTACGGCGAGAGAAAATATGGTTGAGTACCATACCTTGTGTCAGCAGGTTAGCGAATGGTTCATCATAATCAACCAAGCCAAGGTCGCGCATCACTTTGCTCCAGAAGCGAGAGTAAAGGAGATGCAAGATGGCATGTTCAATGCCACCAATATATTGGTCGACTGGCATCCAGTGATTCGTTTGTTCATCGACCATTGCATCATCTGTCATGCCGCTAGCATAGCGCGCGTAATACCAGCTGGAATCAACAAAGGTATCCATGGTGTCCGTTTCGCGCTTAGCTGGTTTGCCACATGATGGGCAGGCGCAGTTAACGAAACTATCTAATTTATTCAATGGGTTGCCAGAGCCGTCTGGAATGCAATCTTCTGGTAATTTAACGGGTAACTCATCATCAGGTACGGCTACATCACCACAGTCATCACAGTGGATAATGGGAATCGGGCAGCCCCAGTAACGCTGACGTGAAACACCCCAGTCGCGTAAGCGCCAGTTAATTTGTTTGTCGCCTAAGTCTTTTGCATTGAGGTCTGCCGCAATGGCATCAACCGCATCACTGTAATGCAGGCCATTGTATTTGCCTGAATTGACACAGCTTGCTTTGGCTTTATCGCCATACCACTCTTGCCACGCAGTATCGCTAAATTCGGTGCCTTCTGCTGCAATTACTTGTTTGATAGGCAGTTCGTACTTTTTGGCAAAGCCAAAGTCGCGCTCATCATGTGCTGGCACGGCCATTACTGCGCCTTCGCCATAGCTCATGAGGACGTAGTTACCGACCCAAACCGGAATTTGTTCTCCAGTTAAGGGATGTGCCACGGTTAAACCAGTATCCACACCTTCTTTTTCCATGGTGGCCATATCGGCTTCTGATACAGAGCCAGATTTACATTTTTCAATAAAAGCGGCTAATTCTGGATTGTTTTGTGCTGCAATTGTCGCTAATGGATGCTCAGCTGCAACCGCACAAAAAGTGACGCCCATGATG
>SPJO01000074.1 GCA_006844635.1 Methylophilaceae bacterium
ATATTAATGATTTTGTTTTGTAAATCGATCAATGTCCATTTGTAACCATAAGCCATCTCTTGCCATAATTCTGACGCAGCATCTGCATAACCCTTTTGGTTTTTTGAGATGGGTAAGTTTGAATAACTGAATTGCGGAATTAAAGCTTGTGCAATTTGTATCGCAGCAGGGCGGTATAGTTCTAATGCATTTAAACGGTTAGAAAAGCTTGCTTTTTGACTGTTTAGAATTTGTAGCTCTTCTGTTAAGTCAGCTGCAGCTTTCATTGGGTCGCTATAAGGCAGGTTTTTCACAAACGCACTAATCTTACTGGACCGTGTTTCGGCAAGTAAGACGGGGTTTTCTTCTAACTCTGGCAGGTTGAGACTAATCGGCATGGCGATTCCAAAAATTTAGTTTATCATTAAAGCTAAAAATGATTTTAGCACTATATTTTGCTAGAGGAAACGAAACATGATGCAGTTAAAAAAGTTGTTGTTTTTTGGCACACTTGTTTTTGCATTTCAGCCGCTAGCCATGGCTGCAAGCGGCTTTATGCTTAAAGATATGGCTGGGAATACACATGACCTCAAACAGTATCAAGGGCAGTGGGTCGTTGTGAATTATTGGGCGACTTGGTGCCCACCATGCTTGGAAGAGGTGCCGGAATTGGTGTCGCTATATGATGACCGTAAGGATCAGGATGTGATGGTGATCGGTGTGGTGTTTGACTATGAGTCGGCAGAGACAGTGACCACCTATGTAGATGATATGTTGATGTCCTATCCTATTGTGCTAGGCAATGACGACATCGCTAAACAAATAGGCAGTGCGGCGTTGTTACCCACTACCTATGTTTATAACCCACAGGGTAAGTTGGTTAAGACCAAGCGCGGCTTGGTCACAAGGCAATATTTAGAGTCTTTAATTGATGGTAATCAGTAATTTACGCTGGTACCGGAATACTCTCACCTTGACTATCAAGGATATTGAGTTGGTTTTCTTCAGCAAACTGCATTAATTCTTCAAACCCATCAGGGTTAGCAATTTTCAATTGCATATTGACACATAAACAACGAATGCCATCCATAATTTCTGGTTTGAGATATGGTGAGTAGCGCAGCTTTCGGTCCTCACCAAATGTTGCATAACTGCTGCAAATGCGATCAACCCAATCGCTAGGGCGGAAGCGGTTACCTTCACGCGTTAAACTTTGAATAATAATTTCTTCAGGTTCGTTTTCCATATGGCTTTCCTACAGTTACATTAAATTCTTTATCATTACCCTAGCTAGATTGGCGTTGGTCTTATTGGTCAGTGTATTCAAACACTTTCACGACTTTCGCCACACCATCTGTCGTACGGGCGATCTCTGTGGCCAGTTTCCCTTCATGGTTGGTAACAAGGCCCATAAGATGTACTACGCCAGCTTCGGTCACAACTTTAACGTTATTAGCAGAAAAGTTTTTTTCTCTGACAAAGTTGGCTTTCACTTTTGATGTTAGATAAACGTCATGACTGCGGTCTTGGATTGAGCTTTTTGGCCCGACAACAACCTCATTGGTGATGTTGCGAACATTTTCAATCGCTTTCACAATATTTTCTGCTTCAGTTCTGGCTTCAGGAGTCGGCACTTCACCAGTCATCAATACATTCAAGTTATAACTAGTAACATTGACATGGGCTTCTTCACCTAGTGCTTTGCGAATCTGTTGAGAAGCTTTAATCTCGATATTTTCATCTTCTACATAGATACCAGCAGTACGCCTGTCGAGCGCCACAGCACCACCGGCAGCAGCGCCACCAACGGCAGCAGTTACACAAGCACTGATTTGTGTACCGATGATTAAAATGAGGACAGTACGAAGGAAAATATTGATGATAGATGGCATTGAGGTCTCCTAAAGTCGTTCATCATTAAAACTACTAACTATGTTGCGCATGATACGCTTTTTATGCGTCAAATGCATTACGTACCCATTCAATACTATTTAAATCAGCTTTGTTCATTAAGATAGCATCAAACCGACAAGCGGTGTCGCCACGAGAAGTTGTATGATGTGTTTGTAAATAATGTTGTGCAGTCGCAATTAGCTTCTGCTGTTTATGTGTAGTGATGCTTGCACCAGCACTGCCAAACTGACTGTTTGATCGTAACCTAACCTCAACAAAAACCAAGGTTTTGGCTTCCTTCATCACTAAGTCAATTTCCCCATATCGGCAATGATAATTTTGCGTCACAAGCTTAAGGCCGTTATTTGTTAAAAAAGTTGCAGCTAATTGTTCTGCTGCCAAGCCAGTATTATTTTGATGCATTTTCATGATGTTGTGAATGGCCTTATTGTTATTTGTTTTTTCATTAGCTGTAAAACACGCTTCGCGTTAAAATTTGCCTATGACACAAGCAACATTATATGTGGTTGCCACGCCAATTGGTAACTTAGGTGATATCACACTGCGGGCATTAGAAGTTTTAAAGGATGTGGATGCCATTGCCGCAGAAGACACTCGCCACACATCCGGCTTGTTGTCCCATTTTGGCATCAGTAAAAAACTCATCGCAGTGCATGAACACAATGAGCAGCAATCAGCCCAATTATTATTAACGCGCTTGCAGGCAGGAGAATCGATTGCTTTGGTGACCGATGCAGGCACGCCGGGCATTAGTGATCCTGGTGCGGTCGTTGTGCAGGCACTGCATAATGCAGGCATCAAAGTTGTGCCAGTGCCTGGCCCGAGTGCGGTGATTGCCGCACTGTCCGCTTCAGGCATTACTGAAAATGGATTTAGTTTTATTGGCTTTCTGCCTGCTAGCGGTAGTCAACGGCGCAAGGCATTAACTGCCTATCAAGCGATTCCGCATACCTTAGTCTTTTATGAGGCGCCGCATCGTATCGTGGAGAGTATTGTCGATATGGCAAACACTTTGGGCGGTGAACGCCAGCTCACCATCGCGCGTGAGTTAACCAAAACGTTTGAGACGATTCATCGCTGTGCATTAAGCGATGCGCAAGCATGGCTTGAAAGTGATACTAACCAGCAGCGCGGTGAGTTTGTATTATTGGTGGAAGCCGCGCTGAAACAAGCAGATGTTAAGGTGAGTAAAGAAGCTGAACAAACGTTACGGTCACTGTTAGCTGAGCTACCACTCAAACAAGCTGTTAAACTAGCGTCTGAAATAACTGATGCGAAGAAAAATGATTTATATCAGCTCGCGTTAACGCTGAAGAATCAAGATTAGCATCACAAGATTGAGCGCAACCAGAATTAAGGTGAAAACGAAGCACATGGCACAACAACTGACCATTACTAAGCCAGACGACTGGCATATTCACTTAAGAGACGGTGCAGGCCTTCAAGCCGTCGCACCTGATGCGGCAAAACAGTTTAACCGCGCCATTGTCATGCCGAACCTACGGCCGCCTGTGACCAATGTGCAGTTAGCGCTCACTTACTGTGAACGCATTATGGCTGCTCTGCCGAGTGGTACGAATTTTGACCCGCTGATGACCTTGTATTTAACGGACAAAACAAGCGCAGAGGATATTGAACAAGCCAAAGCCAGTGGCAAAGTGTATGCGGTTAAATTGTATCCAGCAGGGGCCACCACTAACTCTGATTCAGGGGTGACTGATTTAGCCAACTGTGCTGAAGCACTCAAGGCCATGCAAGCCGTGGGCATGCCTTTACTCACACATGGTGAAGTGACGGACGCTGATGTTGATGTGTTTGATCGTGAGAAGGTTTTTATCGAGCGACACATGAAAAAGCTCATTAATGATTACCCAGATTTAAAGGTCGTGTTTGAGCATATCACTACCAAAGATGCAGCAGATTTTGTTAGCCAAGCGGGGCCTAATGTGGCGGCGACCATTACCGCGCACCACTTGCTGATGAACCGAAATGATATTTTTAAAGGCGGTATTCGTCCACATCACTACTGCTTGCCAATCTTAAAGCGTGAAACCCATCGCCAAGCTTTGGTCGCGGCGGCAATTTCTGATAGTGGAAAATTCTTCCTCGGTACTGATAGTGCGCCACACCCGAAAGGCGCGAAAGAGTCTGATTGCGGTTGTGCAGGGATGTATACCGCGCACGCGGCAATCGAGCTTTATGCCGAAGCATTTGAAGCGGCTAATGCCTTGGATAAGCTAGAAGGCTTTGCCAGTTTTTATGGCCCAGATTTTTATGGGCTGCCACGCAATACCGACACCATTACGCTGGTGAAAGAAAGTTGGCAAGTGCCTGAGAGCATGCCTTATGAGAACGATGTGCTGGTGCCGCTGAGAGCGGGTGGTCAAATTGGCTGGCAATTAAAATAACCTGTAAGTAAAAAATCCAGAAAGTGAAAACAATATGGCTTGGTACTGGTGGCTAATCATTGTGCTGATTATCTTTATTGCGCTGAGCGTGATGCTAGCAAGGCGCATGCGGTTGACCATGAAGTATAAAGATGAAAAATTAGTACAAG
>SPJO01000075.1 GCA_006844635.1 Methylophilaceae bacterium
AGGCCGTTCGCCGAAATTGAAGCATATTGATGTGTTGCCGCTGTTTGCGCGCTTAAGCATTGCTGACCAACAAAAAATCTTTAAGCCGCATGGGACAAGACGCATTGTATTGGCGACCAATGTAGCGGAAACGTCGCTAACAGTACCAGGCATTAAGTATGTGATTGATGCGGGTTTAGCGCGCATTAATCGGTACAGCCCACGGGCAAAAGTGGAACAGCTGCAAATTGAAAAAATATCGCAAGCAGCAGCTAAGCAAAGAGCAGGGCGTTGTGGTCGTGTTTCGAATGGTATTTGTGTGCGGTTATATTCAGAAGAAGATTTTAATAAGCGCCCAGCGTTTACTGATCCAGAGATTATTCGCAGCTCACTTGCTAGTGTGATTTTACGGATGGCTGCATTGCGTTTAGGGAATGTTGATGCCTTTCCGTTTCTTGAAGCACCGAGTTCAAGATTGATTACAGATGGGTATGCGCAGTTGCAAGAGTTGGGCGCGGTGAATCAGCAGCGGCAGATTACCGAGATTGGGCGTCAGTTATCACGTATTCCGCTAGACCCACGTATCGGCCGTATGATTCTGGCAGGAAAGCAAGAAGGCTGCTTGGATGAAGTCTTGATTATTGCTAGCGTGCTGAGTATGCAAGACCCACGAGAACGCCCGATGGATAAGCGTGAAGCTGCAGATAATGCGCATGCTAAGTTTGCTGGTGAAGGTTCAGATTTTATGACTTATTTGAATCTGTGGGATTGGTATCAACAAGCATTTAAAAACAAAAAATCTAATCGCACTTTTGTAAATGAGTGTCATCAAAATTTTCTATCGTTTCTACGCTTGAAAGAGTGGCGCGAACTACACAAGCAACTACTAGAGATTGTCGATGACTTTGGCTTTAATGTAGGTAAATCGCGTAAACCTGTTAATCAAAAGCGAGATGCAAAAAGTGAAGCCGTGCGCTATGCACAAATCCATCGTGCTTTACTAGCGGGTTTGCTTGGTAATATTGGATTTAAAGATGGCGATAACGATGCCTACTCAGGTGCGCGTAGTATACGTTTCTTTGTTGCGCCAGGTTCCTGCTTAAAGAAAACCAGGCCGAAGTGGGTGATGGCGGCTGCCCTAGTTGATACTTCTAAGCTATATGCGCGATGCGTGGCGAAAATTGAACCTGATTGGATTGAACCATTAGCGCGTGGGCTGACCAATAGTGAATACACTGATCCGCGTTGGGATAGAAAGAAGTCACAAGTGACAGCATGGGAGCGGGTGAGTTTGTACGGTTTAACTGTCGTGCCAAAACGGCGCGTGCATTACGGGCCAATCAATCCAAAAGTGTCGAATGAGATATTTGTACGGGAAGGCCTTGCAAATATGCAGTTAGATACAAAAGCACCATTTTTAGCTGCAAATAGACGAATAATCGCCGAAATTGAGGAGCTGGAACATAAAGCTAGACGGCAGGATGTGTTGGTCGATGAACAAGTACTGTTCGACTTTTATGCAGCCATTATTCCTGAAGATATTGTTAACGGTGCTGGGTTTGAAACTTGGCGTAAGGAAGCGGAAAAACAGAAACCAAAACTACTTTATCTAACGAAAGATGACTTAATGCGTCATGCGGCTGAAAGCGTGACCGAAGTGCAGTTTCCTGAAACGATGGAAGTCGATGGTACAACGCTAGCATTGCAGTATCGTTTTGAGCCAGGCCATGTGCTGGACGGTGTGACCGCCACCGTGCCGTTAGCCCTATTAAATCAGCTTGATGCAACACGTACGGAATGGTTAGTGCCCGGTATGTTACGTGAGAAGGTCACTGCTTTAATTAAAGTACTGCCCAAGACGTATCGGCGTGTTTGTGTGCCAGTGCCAGAATTTGTGACTGAGTTTTTGGAACATAGTCCAGTTGGCGTTAAGCCGCTTATGCAGACACTGATTGCATTTATCGCGGAGAAGACCACCATTAAGCTTAGCGTAGATGACTTTATGTTAGATAAGTTACCAGAGCATGTATGGATGAACTTTAGTGTTATTGATGAAGAGCAACAAGAGCTTGGCATGGGTAGAAACTGGCAAAAGCTTCAAAAGCAGTTAGGTAATGCGGCGCAGCTCACATTTAGAGATAGTGCGACCAATGACATTGAAAAAACGGATATTAAACAATGGGACTTTGGTGACTTACCCGCTACCATTAACTTCACTAGAGAGGGGCATCAGCTGACAGGGTATCCTGCGCTAGAAGATAATATTGATAGCGTGGCTATTAAACTGTTTGATACGGAGCAGTCTGCCAATCTTTCACATCGTGCAGGGGTCTGTCGCTTAATACGTTTTGAGCTTAAGCAGCAAATGAAACAGTTACAAAAAGGACTACCTAACTTTAATCAATATGCCATGCAGCTGCGTAACATCATGGATGCCGATGACTTGCGTGAGGATGTGCTGAGCGCAATAGCAGACCGCGCCTTTATTGGTGAAGATGAATTGCCACGGACTAATGAAGAATTTATGGCATTAAAGCAACGCGCACGCACACGCTTACCAGCAGTGAAAGATGCACTAACGCGTATCGTGACGCAGGTGGCGGCTGAATATCACAGCTTGACAGCTAAACGCGCGGCAATGCCAAACAGGGTGAACCGCTTAAGTAAAGATGTGGAAAATCAAACCAACCAGTTGCTGTATAAAAATTGCTTTAGCCAAACGCCATGGGAGCATTTACAACATTTGCCACGTTATTTAAAAGCGCTGAGTTTGCGCATTGATAAACAGCCAAATAATCCAGACCGAGATGGAAAGCATGCGGCGAGTGTCGGGCAACATTGGGATAAATGGCAGGCTGAGATGATTAAGCAAGGAAAGCTGGGTGATGTCTCGCCAGACTTAGTTAACTTCCGCTGGCTAATTGAAGAACTACGGGTGTCTTTATTTGCACAAGAGTTAAAAACCCCATTTCCAGTGTCAAGCAAACGATTAGATAAAGCTTGGCAGGCGCTAGTTTAAGAGCCCTTTTATGCTGTTAGACCTCAGTCAGTAGCTTCCTAATCGCATCTTCATCTAACTCTTTACCAATACACACTACACGGCTGATTGCTTCGTCTTCTTGCCAATCAACTAATAAAGTTGCAGGGTAAGGGGTGAAGTGCACGGCATGAATGGCGATTGGGTGCGGCTGATCTTCCGTGTGTAATATACCTTTCAAACGCAGCAACTGTTCACCGTGCGTTTGGCAAAGTTTAAGCAATATGGGTTTAAATGCTGCCCATGTAATACCAGTTGGTAAAGCCACAGTAAAACTGCTTATTTCATCTTGATGACTAGTGCTAGTGGGTAGTGTTCCGCCTAATCTACCAGCTTGGCTAGCAGGCTTTTGCGGGGCACGTAGCCAGCGTTTAGGCTCAGCACGCTTAGCGTTGGCATCAAACAAGCCTGCATTGACGATAAATTCTGGGTCAATTTCACCATTAATCACTTTATGCTGGGTAGCACCTGCATTAATGCTAACGAGTTTTTCTTCTAGTGCTTTTATTTGTTCAGAAGTTGCAAGGTCGGTTTTGGTTAGCAATAATACATCTGCGACAGCAGCTTGTTTGCGCGCTTCTAAATGCTTATCTAGTTGTTCCAAGCCATACATGGCATCAATGGTTACGATGACCGCATCTAAGCGATAAACCGACTCAATCACTGGCTCATTCATTAAGTTGGCCATAATTGGTCCCGGGTCTGCCATGCCTGTAGTTTCAATGACCATACGGTTAAACTGCGGAATGGCCTCTACCGAGCGCTTAAAATACAAATCGCGCATGGTATCGCCTAATTCGTTATTCAGCGTGCAACAAATGCAGCCAGAGTTCAGTAAAACGGCATTTTCAGCCACATAACTACTATCCACATTCTGTGCCAGAATATGATCTAAGCCTTCTTCTCCCAATTCATTAATCATCACGGCAGTATCTTTCATGCCGGGGTGGGTAAGCAGCTTATTGAGTAGCGTGGTTTTGCCAGAGCCTAAAAAGCCAGTGAGAAGGGTGACGGGTATTCGGTTATCCATAAGTTAATTTTAACCGATTTGGTTTTGAGATGGGTGTGTGTAGCCTTTTAGTAACAACTATTTTGGGAGTGTTTAATGATTACATTAACAGGTTTAGTTTCTCAAATTAAAAAATTCGCCCAGCCTACATAATGTACTGACTAGCAATGGTGAAAGAGGGCTAATTTACGAGGCTTTTTGTGTGCTTATAATTTGCTGGATAAGAGGAAAGACATAGGGCCTAGACTCAAAATAAAGAAAATGAGTGCAATAAGATTACCTGTACCAAAGCCAGGTTCTAAAAGAGAAATAGATGGTTTCTTTGGGTTAAAAAATACGGTTACGCTTTGGTCGATTGGGTATTTTTTGAGCACTTCTTGGTGATGCCTTTTGCTAGTGCTGTTGTGG
>SPJO01000067.1 GCA_006844635.1 Methylophilaceae bacterium
TCTGCCAACAACACTTGCATCAACTCAGCCAGCAATAAAGATAGTTCTGCCGCAACGCCAACAGGTAGCTTAATCAGCATCGGCTGGCTAGGGTGTGCAAAGTTAAACAAAGCAACTAAGTCCGTTAACGATAAATCACTCTCTTTTGCCACTTGGTGCATGGCGCTTTGCATCAAAGAGGTTCGTCCACTGCCATGTTGACCCAACACCAACACATTAAAGCCGTTTTGACGCATTCCTAAGCCAAACATCGCAGCTTGCTTCGCTTCCGATTGCGCGACCCAACCTTGCATTGTCGCAGGTTGATTCATCAAGTCTTCAGTTGTCTTAAAGTTTAAATCTTCTAATGATACTGACGCGTTTAACGCTGTGTGCTGCAAAGCCTGCATGATTTATTCGCTCTCCCAGCGTGCTTGCGCCTCATCGTCACTCAATTTAGCATCGACCCAACGCTCACCCTGACTGGTCGCTTCTTTTTTCCAAAATGGCGCCTGTGTTTTTAGGTAATCCATCATAAACTCGCAAGCTTTAAATGCCTCACCTCTATGTTGGCTCGTCACTGCCACTAAGACGATTTGGTCTTGTGGTTTTAATGTGCCAACGCGATGAATGATTAAGCTATCGTGAATATCCCAACGAGATTGCGCTTCCTGTGTGATTTTTTCTAGTGCACGCGTTGTCATTTCAGGGTAGTGCTCTAAAGTTAATGTTTGAACATCGTCGCCATCATTAATATCGCGCACTTGCCCAACAAAACTCACCACAGCCCCAATTTCTGCACTTGCTAAACGCAATGCACGCAATTCTGCTGCCACATCAAAATCTTCAAGTTGTACGCGTACACTCATTTAACAATCAACCGCCTGTCACTGGCGGAAAAAACGCCACTTCATCGCCTTCACTAATCGGCGCCATATTCTCAACCAACTCATGATTAATAGCCGCCCGCACCATCTGCTGCCCATCAAATAAGGTTGCCCATGTACCACCGCGCTCAGCCAAGTGATTTTTTAATGCTGTCACTGTCGTGACACCTGTTGGCAATACCAAATCTTCCGTAGAGTAATTCACTGACTCTTTAATTCTTGCAAAATATAAAACTTTAATATTCATATGCTTATTTAATTTACTTAATGTAATTTATTCATCGTCAATATTATCAAGCAAGTCCACTGGCTCATCGCTCAACTCGACACGCTCAATTCTAGAAAAGGCACCTGATATTTTTCGGCTGCTCTTATGTACTTCTTCCGCATCGGCATTGGCCATACGAATATGGTCTGCCAACTTCTTCATTCTGACATCAAAGCGGTTAAAATCTTTGCCTAACTTACCAAGCTCATCTTTAATAATATGTACTTGCTTGCGCATTTCCACATCTTTTAATACAGCTCGCGCCGTATTCAGCACCGCCATTAACGTTGTTGGCGACACCACCCATACGCGCTTATTCATCGCATAATCAATCACATCAGGGTGATAAGCATGAATCTCAGCAAATACGGCTTCTGCAGGAATAAACATCACCGCTCCATCGGACGTGACATTCGGAATAATATATTTCTTCGCAATATCATCAACATGTCGCTTCACGTCTGCCTTAAACTGCTTAGCAGCACTGGCTTGTGCGGCCTCACTTAATTCAGCGTCAAACATCCGATGATAGTTTTCCAAAGGAAATTTACTATCGACAGCAACCGTACCCGTCGGCTCAGGTAAGAATAACGCGCAATCGACACGCGTACCGTTTTCAAATTGGTGCTGCATCTTAAAGCTTTGCTCAGGCAACACATTGCGTATCAAGCCTTCTAACTGCACCTCACCATAAGCACCCCGGCTCTTTTTATCACCTAACAGCTCTTGCAAGCTAACCATATTTGTACTCAGGCCATCAATCTTCTTCTGCGCTTCGTCAATCGTTGCCAAGCGCTCCATCACACTCACAAACGTTTCATTGGTTTTCTTAAAGCCTTCTTCTAAACGCTCAGAAACCTTACCGCTAATTTCTTCTAAGCGCGTATCAACCACCTTACTTAAGCTCTCTACACTTTGGGTTAAAGTCGTAGTCGACTTCAACATTGTATCGTTCACAAGGCCTTGCTGTGCTTTACCCTGCTCAGCTAACGTGGTGTGCAGCTTCTCAATAACGTTTTCACGCGTCTCGGCTAGGTTTTTACCCTGCTCCAGCTGTAACTTTTGCATCGCCTCACGCGTCGCTTGCAGCTCCTGCCCGACACTTCCTTTCAAGCGATCGCTAGACTCTTGGCTACTCGTATTTAAACGATCACCTAATTTATTCAAGCTATCGTTTAGATCAACTAGCATGTCGCGATGCTTATCTTCCAAACTTTGCAAGAGCGTCGTGCTTTTAGCATTGCTATACGTCTGCCAAATTAACCAAACAACCAGCAGAATTAGGAAGCCTAACAATGCCATTAAAATTTCTATTTGTGTCATGCGTGAATTATAACCGACTTAAACACCAGCAATGCAAAACACAGCAAAGACACTTCACAACGTGAATCATGTTAAATTTAAGCCTATTACTCGACTGAACAACTGTAATCGCCATGCAACCATCAGGACTAATTAAAATACTGCTTATTTTTCATGCAACCTTGCTGCTGATCAGCTGCACTGAGCAAACATCATCAATCAAAATCGCCAAAAACATTTTCTATAACCAACATGGTCAACAGCTCGACCTATATATCCCTGCCAAACTAACGAAAAAAACAGCCATCATGTTTATTCACGGCGGCAGCTTTAAAGCTGGCAATAAAGAAGAAATGGCAACATTTGCCAACTATTATGCGCAAAAAGGCTATGTCACGAGCAGCATTAACTATCGTCTCATCCCTGAACATACCTATCCTGCACATGTAAATGATGTCAGTGCTGCGCTGAGCTGGATGAAAAAACATGCCCACCAATTTACATACGATGCGAATAAAATCGTCGTTGTTGGCTATTCAGCAGGTGGCACATTAGCCCTCAACTTGGGGTTAGATGCAACGAAGAACGTTGCGGCAACAGTCGGCGTTGCCCCTGTTACGGATATGGAAGCTTTAATGCACAATGCGCCGCTAGAGGTTGTTAAAGCTGATTTAACCATCTATCTTGGAGACAAAGCCCCATCAAAGGCAGCGCCAATCTCACAAGTAAACCAACGCTCAGCACCAACACTCCTTTTCCATGGTGATCAAGATGAGGTTGTACCCATTAGCCAGTCAATTGCGCTTAAAGACAAGCTAACCGCTCATCATGTTCCCGTCCGCTTACGGATATTTTCAGGCGCCGGCCATGAAATCATGCTGCCCAACAAGCATTTAAATCAACTAATTAAAGAAATGACCAGCTTTATTCAGTCGATTGAAGCGAGTTAATCAATCTTCAACAACAATACCCTGCCACTCGGCTGGCGTTTCTGGATATTTCAAATCCATACCTTCCAACGTTTTTAGTAAGATTCTAGAAATCAAAAGATTGCGATTGGTTTTAGAGTCTGCAGGAACCACATACCAAGGCGCATCCTTGGTTGAAGTGGCATTAATCGCATCTTCATAAGCTTCCATATATGCAGGCCACAAAGCACGCTCTTCCAAATCACCAGGGTTGAACTTCCAAGTTTTATGAGGCTCGTTCAAACGATCATACATGCGTTCTTTTTGCTCCTCTTTGGAGGTATATAAAAAGCACTTAATCACCGTGGTGCCCGTTTCCGTTAACAAGCGTTCAAAGTCCTTAATATGTGCATAACGCTGCTTACACTCCTTTTTGCTAATCCAATCATGCACGCGAACAATGAGCACATCTTCATAATGGCTACGGTTAAACACCACAATCTCACCATCTTTTGGCACTTTGGCATGCACTCGCCATAAATAATCATGTGCCAACTCTTCTTTCGTCGGCTTCTTAAAGCTCGCTAACCGTATACCCAAAGGGTCGCACTCGCTAAACACATGCTTCACCGTACCATCTTTACCGCTAGCATCCATTCCCTGTAACACCAACAATATCTTATGCTTTTGCTGTGCATATAAAATATCCTGCAAGGCATTAATCTTGGCACTCAACTTCGCCAGCTCCTCCAAATCCTCAGCTTTGCTGTCACCACGCTCAGAACGGTCGCCAGGCTTAATATCACTCAATGAAAACTTTTTGTTTGGTGCTACTAAATATTTGTCGAACTTTCCCATTACATACTCCAATTAACCGAATGAATCTAACGGGCTGCTCACGCCACGCTGTCTCAATTACTTCTTCAAATAGTGGCT
>SPJO01000106.1 GCA_006844635.1 Methylophilaceae bacterium
GTTCTGGTTTACCAATTCCTGCGATTGCCACTACCGTTTTGTTTTGAAAATCTGCATTTTCTGCTACTAAGCTTGGGTTTGCTAAATTATAAAACGTTTGGCTATGTAACTGCATATGAAATGCGTCAGCCATCACTTGTTGTCCATGATGAATCACCGCATCGACTGTTTGTAAGCGGCGCATTGGTTCTCGTAAGGGACCAGCTGGTAGTAACCGTTGCTCGGCCGTTGTCTGCTCATCCACAACGGCAATCTCAACATCGCGCTGCAAACGATAATGCTGCAAACCATCATCACTAATGATGACATCACAATCAGGGTGCGCTTTTAATAAAGCTTTCGCAGCTGCAACGCGGTCAACACCAACCCACACTGGGCAATGGCTACGCCTTGCGATCAGCAACGGTTCATCACCAACTGTCGTTACTGGGCTATCTTGTTGCACGGCGACAGGCTGGCCATTTTTCGCGCCATAGCCTCGGCTAATAACGCCGGGGTGATAGCCTGCTTGTGTAAGCTGGTCTATCAGCCACATCACAACAGGTGTTTTACCACTTCCACCCATATTGATATTACCAACAATCACCACTGGCACTGGCAGCCGATATGATGGCAAGAAACCGATATGATAAGCAGCACGCCTAAATATACGTAACATGGCGAACAACCAAGACAACGGAATCAACACAACGTAGTAAACAACGTTTTTCTGTCGCCACGCGCGCAAAATTAGGTCATGCATCTGCTGACCTCGCTAGCTTATTCGCTAAACTCTTTTTTATAAAGTTTTGCATAATAGCCATTTGCTTTTAAAAGCTGCTTATGGGTACCTGACTCGACTATTTTCCCTTTATCCATCACTAATATCCGGTCAGCATTCTCAACTGTGCTCAGTCTGTGCGCAATCACTAAACTTGTACGATTCTGCATCAGCACATCTAAAGCTGCTTGTACATGCTGTTCAGACTCGGTATCTAATGCCGATGTCGCTTCATCAAGTAATAACACAGGGGCATCTTTTAAAATGGCACGCGCAATGGCAATCCGCTGACGCTGCCCTCCTGACAGGCGAACCCCACGATCCCCAATTTCATTCTGCAAACCATTCGGCAGTTGCTGAATAAACTCCCAAGCATTCGCTGCTTTTGCAGCATTAATCACGTCCTCTTCATTCGTCTCTCTTAGAGTGCCATAAGCAATGTTGTTAAAAATAGTATCGTTAAACAAAATCACATCTTGGCTAACCAAAGAAAACTGTGCGCGTAACTCTAGTAACTTCAATGAACGAACATCAACGCCATCAAGCATAATCAAGCCTTGCTGGAGTTCATAAAAGCGCGGCAACAAGTTAACGAGTGAGGTTTTTCCGCCACCTGAACGTCCAACCAAAGCCACTTTCTCACCTGGCTTAATCGTAAAGCTCAAATCATCTAACGCTAACCGTTTAGCACTTTCGTAGCGCAAGCTGACATTCTTAAATGTGATTTCACCCTTCACTTTACCGATAGTATGCTCCCCTTCATCGGGCTCAATTGGGGCATCAATCACACCGAATACGCTTTGCGCAGCGGCCAAGCCAATCTGAAAATCTTCATTGGCTGAGGTGATATGCTTAATCGGGGCGATCATCATCAGCAACGCACCAATAAAAGCCGCAAACCCGCCAACAGAAAAGCGCCCTAATGCGTAGTACACCACTAAGGCTAAGGCAATCGCTGCAAGCACTTCAACCACAAAGCTATTTAAACCAGTGATACGTGACGACCGCAGCTCTAACTTGCGATTATTCATCACAGCATTACCAAACCGCTCATTTTCGTAATCTTCTGCCCCAAAAATCTTCACAATGCGTTGTCCAGCAATCGCCTCTTCTGAGATTTGCGTCATCTCACCTACCGCCAACTGTACTTTCTTGGCCGTTGTTCTTAATTTTGGCGTTGTTTTACTGAGGTACAAACCCATTAATGGCGTGACTAAAGCAAAGATTAATGTGAGGCGCCAATCAAGATAGAGCATGTAACCAAGTAAGCCAATCATCGTCAACACATCTCTAAACACGTTTAAAGCAGTACGTGTACACATACTCGATAGTCGCTCGACATCATAAGTCAGTTTTGACACCATTACCCCGGTGGATTCCGCATCAAAAAAGCTCACAGGCATTTGCATTAAACGGCCAAAGGCTTCTCTTCTAAGTCGTGCAACGATATGCCTTGCTATCCAACGTACACTGTACATGGAAATTAAACCAGTTAAACCTCGGACAGCCATTAAAGAGAACAACATAACGGGCAACAAAAATCGCTGCTCCGTATATTGATTGTCAAAGCCCTTATCGGTGATTTCTTTAATCAGTGCTAAAAAGGCCGTGTTACTGGCAGCCAAGATGGCCGTTGCAACCACTGAGATAGCAAAAACATAGCGATGCCGCCAAGCATAAGAAAAAATGCGTGCGAGTAACGCTCTGATGTTTTGCGCTTTAGGCAGATCGTGTTTTTTTCGCGAACGCTTCGCCATGCCTGTCCTTGCAAGAGTCAATCAAAAAATCAAAGGTGTTAATTGCTTGATCCTGCCTGTGTTGCAAAAGTAATATGTGTGTAGTTTGCAACGCGAGCCGCCTCCATCACATTCACAACCGCTTGGTGTGTCGATTTAGCGTCAGCATTGATAATAATGGTCGGCTCTTTCCCATCACCCACAGCAGCTTTTAGTGCTGCGACGATTTCTTCAACACTAGCGCCTGCCTCTTTTGCCTCAACCATATAATTACCAGCAGCATCAATATCGACATTAATGACTAATGGTTTATCTTCTGGCGTATTTGCTTCTGCTGTCGGCAAATTAATTTGCAACTCACTATTGCGTGAAAACGTCGCATTCACAATCAAAAAGATAATAATCACTAACAACACATCAATTAACGGAATAAAGTTAATCTCTGGTTCATCGTGACTTTTCCCACGTTGAAAATTCATTTTCTCTTCCTTTTTACACTAGTAAAACTAGCGTTCACCATGCAGAATTTCAACCAACTTAATCGCTTGCTGTTCCATATCCAACAGCAAACTATCAACCTTAGCACGGAAGAAGCGGTATGCAATCATTGCCGGTAGTGCAACGATAATACCCGCCGCTGTATTATAAAGCGCTACAGAAATGCCTCGTGCAAACTTATTCACATCATGACCGCCGTCTGACGTAAAGGCACCAAACAACTCCACCATACCAATCACGGTACCAAGCAATCCTAAGAGTGGTGCAATCGATGCAATGGTTCCTAATGTGGGTAGGTACTTTTCTAGTTTATGCGCCACTGCGCGGCCAGTTTCTTCGATGGCTTCCTTAGTCACTTCTCGTGAGTTTTTTTCATTCGCCAATGCACTTGCTAATACACGACCTAACAAAGAATGATTTTCCAATTTTGTTAAGCTCTCCTTAGTGATTGTGCCCTGCCCCATCCATTTTTGCACTTCTGGTAATAAATTACTCGGTGCGACAATCTCACTGCGCAGTGCCCAAAAACGCTCAGCAATGATTGCTAATGCAATAATTGAAGCGAAAATTAACGGCCAAATCGGCCAACCTGCGTCTAAAATAATTTGCCACACAGTGAAACTCCTTCATGAAATCTTAGAAAACTAAACTTCCGTTACTTTAGCTTAGAAGCGCCTGATTGGGCAAGTTGACTTTACAAATATTCATCATGCCAATACTTTTTATTCGCTAAGCGTGCTTTTGTCACGGTTAATGGCTTTTCGACCGAAAAATGCAAAGTAATTGCACCATGTTTATCAGATTGGTAAATTTCTGCGCCCGTTGTTAAATATCGGCTCACAACCTTTGGGTGTGGATGTTTAAAACGATTCAAATAGCCAACAGTAAAGATCACATGTTTTGCGCCTACCGCTTGAACAAAAGAATCTGTTGATGACGTTTTACTGCCATGGTGCGGTGCAACCATCACATCACTAATTAATTGGTAGCGTTGCGTTTTTAAAAGCGTATGTTCTACTTCTTCTTCAATATCTCCAGTTAATAACAAAGTGCCATGCTGACTGATAATTTTAATCACACAGCTACGATTATTATCTTTTATTCCCTCTTGTTGATGACTATCTGGGCTCGGATGTAGTACTTGAAAATAAACTCCATCCCACTGCCATTGTTGACCCGCTGTGCACCGAAAGGTTTTCTGTTGGATATCTGGCATGGCATAGGAACTCGATAGCCACTGAATTGGCATTACGGCTAATAGTGTTGCAGCACCGCCATTGTGGTCATTATCATCATGACTTAGCACCAGTGCATCAATTTGCTGAATGCCATGCCGTTGTAAGAATGGCAGCACTACCTGGCTAGCAGCATCGCTCGTTTGACTATAGCGTTGCCCCGTGTCATACACCATGACATGATTCGCCGTTTGTACCACTGTCGACAACCCTTGACCAACGTCTAACACAGTTACTTTCATTTCACCTTGCGCCAGTTTTGGCTGCTCGATAACCATCATTGGCAACATTAGCAGGAAACCCAGCCAACGCTGTGGTATGCCGCGAGGCAATAACAAGCAAAGCACGCCAATCACAGCTAGTGCGAATGTCCATGTTGCGGGTGTCGCCTGTTGCCATGTCGCAAACGGCGCACTAGCAAGCCAGTTTAAAATCACCATGCACCATTCCAATACCTGCTGTGAAGTATCCAGAATAAAATCAAATGGGGTTAAAGCACCTAATATCGCCAATGGTACAACCAACAAACTAATCACAGGAATAGCCACGGCATTAGCAACCGGGGAAACGATCGATGCCTGCCCAAACATGACAATTAATAGTGGTAGCAGACCTAACGTAACGGCCCATTGGGTCTGTATTGCAGTAACTAGCCAGTGTTGAATCCGCAGGCGATTAACGCTAGCATAGGTTATCACTGCAACGGCTGAGAATGACAACCAAAAGCCTGGCGCAATCACCGCCCATGGGTCTAACAGCACCACAACCATTAAGGCAACGGCCAATACGCGTGACATTGGGATGCGGCGGCTCAGCAATAACATCACCGCAAACGTCATTAACATATAAAGCGTCCGTTGCGTTGGAATAGACAAGCCTGCCAGACAGGCATAAAGCAATGCTACCAACGCCCCACCAATCGTCGCGGCTTGTCTAGTGGGGAGCAACATCACCAACCGTGGATAACGTCGCCAACAAAACCCAACCACACTAAATGCCAACCCAGCCAGCATGGTAATATGCAGGCCTGAAATACTCATCAGATGATTGGTCCCAGTAGCTAAATACACATCCCAATCTTTGCGCGTAATTTGACTATCATCACCGACGACTAAGCCACGTACCACACCAGCATAAGGCTGACCGCTCAACACTTGACTAATGCGCTGCCCAACTTGCGCACGACAATATTCAACCATATATTTTGGCCGCCAGACAAAATCGGATAGTTTTTGCATTCCACTTTTGCGCCTCACCGTACCTGCTGCACGCACATTATTTGCGAACGCCCATGCTTCAAAGTCATGTCCATCTGGGTTGGCGTTGGCATGTGGTCGTTTTAGTCGCACAGTTAACTGCCAGCGTTCACCGACCTTAAAATGACCTTCGCGCAACGTCATTGATGCATCATCCACCAATGATGTTTGATGCCAAGCATGCTGTTGATAATATCGTAAAGCAACGTTGCTCGGCACTTTTGCATCATGCGTCAGCACTTGTTCAACATGAAAGTGAAAACGTTCCCCACGTGCATCGACTTCAGGCATGGTAGCGACTACGCCAATCACTTCCACACTCTTCTGCTCCCACGTTTTAGGTAATGCATCCTTTAAACGTTCCGCCGCAAAGAAATTAGCATAACAAAAGCCGATGAGCATGGCCGTCAACATCATGAAGGGGTGCTGAATATAGGGCGTAGCTTTACGATAATGCAGAAAAGCCACGAAACAGATGGGCACCAAAATGAAAGGCATCCAATAAAGAGAGGGAAGCGCCGCTTGCTGCTGTAATAGCCAAGCACCCGCGACAAAGCCTAGCGCGATTAGAATCATTGTTATTATTGTTACGTCCGCTGCTGCGGTTTATTGTTTATCTATGATGAAAACTGTATCAGTTTTCCATCTTCTAACTTATATTGTTTTTGCATTTTACTGGCCAGTTCTAAATCATGGGTCACGACAATCAAGCTGGTATTCAATACTGCATTTATCTCGACCAATAAATCAAATACTTGATTGGCCGTTACACGATCTAAATTACCAGTCGGCTCGTCTGCCAAGATTGCAGCAGGCTCTGTGACCAATGCGCGCGCTAATGCCACTCGCTGCCGCTCACCGCCAGACAGTTCACTAGGCATATGCTCCACACGATGCGACATGCCAACCTTATCCAACATGGTGCGTGCTTTTGACAGCGCTTGCTCACGCTCCATACGGCGAATCAATAACGGCATGGCAACATTCTCGATTGCCGTAAACTCTGGCAACAGGTGGTGAAACTGATAAACAAAGCCTAACGAAGCATTCCGTAATTGACCTTTTTTCGCTTCCGTCATTTGGTTTAAATCATTGTCTAGCAATGCTACCTCACCACTGCTCGGCGTATCCAACCCGCCCAATAAGTGTAACAGTGTGCTTTTACCTGAACCAGAAGCCCCGACAATGGCAATTTGCTCACCTTTATCGACCTGAAAATCAATCCCATTCAGCACCGCCACATCCAAACCTGCATAGGTTTTATTGAGGCCTGCACAACGAATAATGCTATTCATAACGCAGAGCCTCCGCTGGGTTGATTTGCGATGCTTTATAGCTTGGGTATAACGTGGCAAGCAAGCTGAGTATCACCGAAACGGTCACAATCGTCACGACATCACTCCATACTAACTGAGAGGGAAGCTCACTAATATAATAGACGTCTTTTGCAAGAAACTGCACTTGAAATAGCTCCTCGATAAAAGGAATGATAGTGTCGATATTAAGTGCAATTAAAACACCAAACAAAGCGCCAAAGATTGTGCCAATCAAACCGATAAGCGCACCTTGCACAATGAAGATTTTCATCACACTACTAGGGCTAGCACCTAGAGTGCGCATAATCGCAATATCAGCACGCTTATCGGTGACAGCCATCACCAATGTCGAGACAATATTAAAAGCTGCAACGGCAACGATTAAAGTCAGAATAATAAACATGACGCGTTTTTCTAATTGCACCGCTTTAAAAAAGTTCGCGTGCTGTTGCGTCCAGTCTGTTACATAGTATGCGCCGTAAGGTGTCAACATGTCATGCAATGTGGCTGTCATGGCCGGCGCATCAAACAAGTCATCAATCTTAAGCCGCAAACCTGAGACATTATCTCCCATGCGATATAACTTGGCAGCGTCTTGCATATGAATGAGTGCTAAGCCTGCATCATATTCATACATGCCAATTTGAAAAAGCCCGACGACCGTAAACTGTTTAATCCGCGGCACAACACCCGTTGGCGTAAACTGTCCTTGCGGTGCCATTAACACGACTTTCTCACCGACACCAACACCGATCGAACGTGCCAAATCAGCGCCTAAAATAATATTAAAGTCCCCTGCATGCAAATCACTCAGCTGACCAACCTCCATATTTTTACCTAGGTCTGCCACTTTATCTTCTTCGCTAGGCAGTATGCCACGCACCAACGCGCCTTGCACCGCCTGACCGTAACTCAACATCCCTTGCGCCATCACATAAGGCGCTTGCGCTTGTGTGTTCGGCAAGCCGTTGACTTGCTCAGCCACCTCTTGCCAGTTTGCTAAGCGATTGGTGTTCCCTGTAATTTCAATATGGGAAGCGACGCCAAGAATGCGACCACGTAACTCAGATTGAAATCCATTCATGACGGATAGCACAATAATCAGAGCGGCTACGCCGAGTGCAATCCCAACCATACTGGTTAAAGAAATAAATGAAATAAAGTGATTTTTGCGCTTCGCGCGCGTATACCGCAGACCGACAAACAGCTCATATGGCAAGCTGGCTTTTGAGAAAAGGTTGCTGAAAAATGACATTGCGAAATCTTAACAGCATATGCCATTAAGATTTCACTCGTTTAGAAAATTTTTTAGTGCTTACTGTGTAATCAACTCAAAACAAACCCAATTATGGTGTTTGCTAACCACTTCGCCTGCAAGCGCCATCCGTTCAACACCATCCATCATTTTCACTCTATAGCGGTGGGCGCGTTTATATTTACCTTTCGGTACGATGAGTTTCGGCTTTTGCCCTTCTGTTTCATTAATATATAAACTTAAAAACTCCGGTGTATAGGTGAAGTTGTCTTCACCATCATCCACCTCATAGCCTTCCACTGGGTTAAACACATTCTTCTTCTGTAGTAAGGAAGCACGCAAGGCAATAGGTTGGCTGCTCAACTTCAACATTCCTAAACGATAACTACCATCCGCCCGCTTTCTCACTGTTTTAATTTCTGCAATTGCAATGCGTTGCATTCCTTCAACATCATAGGCAATCAAAGCGCCAGACTTCACCCAAGGTGCGATGTCTGTACCGAGTTGCACTGAGAAACCTGTTTTACTTTCCTCAACCATCTGCCATGACTGTCTACCATTCATATTCAGCTGATTAGAGGACGAGTCTAGCGTAATATCTCCAATCATATATTGATCATCAATCGCTAGCTCTGATGAATGCGTATTATCCGCAGGAGTCAATGACTCTCCCTGCAACCGCGCTATTCGCAAACAGATGCTTTCAATACCATGGCTCACATCCATCATGTGAAAGCTTAGCTTTCTTTTTTCACCACGACGCTGTCTTTTATAGCCTTCTACACACCAATCAACGCGTAGCTTTTTAAACAGCTGCACCATATCCTCAGTTGAAGCTAAAGCTTTCAGCTGAAAAGCATCTAGTGGCTTTTTCGTTTCAACAGCACAAAGATAATTTTCAATTAATCCAACAACTCGTACGGTTTTCCAGTAACGAAAGTCTTCATGGTGTTTCACGCCGCGTAATCGCTGTGGGCGTTCATCTTTTTCCAAATGAATAAAAAACTGATAGCTGTCATGTCTATACTCATTTGAAATAATTGGATTAGAGGACCACATTTTAAGTACGCGATCTGTTAATTCAATTTGCAGTTGGCTATAACTACCTTTTTGCAAGGTATCCAGCATAAAGCCTCGCTCTAGAATCGCAGCTATGCTGGTTTCTTTTTTCTGCGTTTGATACAAAAACAAGTTTTTATTCATCAGCGACATGCTCTCAGCGAGCCGAATCACCTTATGCACATTACTCCAAACACCTGAAGGTGCAGCTTGGTCATCAAAGTAACGCCATTTAGCCATTAGGAACAAGGCATTTAAATATCTTGCTAAAATCAACTGCATGGCCTCTGTATCAAATTTGGCTTGGTGTTTATTAAGCACCTCATCAAGAATGATGGTATAGGTTGCGTATAAGCGCCTTAAATACTCGTACATCACCACTTGAATGGACTGCTTCATCGTATGGTTATTACTGAGTGCCGTTAGATATTGATGTGTAACCTGCTGCACTCTAATATAGGCTGCCTCATCAAGGCTGAGTACTAGCTTCATTTTATTTTTTAAATCTTTTTTCAATAAAGCATCAACCTCAACAAGCTTTTCCTTCGCATCGATTAGCGCGTCGATATCGGATGCTCTCGAAAACTCATCATTCCAATTCAACGTCTCTTCAGCATCATGGTGATGAAAGACCTCTTGCACTTTATGCATTACACTACTTAACATATTCTCTACCTTCTCAAATAAACTATCTAAAAATCACTTATTGTTTAATGACACTTCGAACAAAACCCAATCATTGAGTTTGTTCAACACTTTTCCAGTCTTCACTTGATGGCGATTGTCGCCAGCTGAGATGGTGTATGATGCGCCTCGCACAAATTGCACTAATGGCAACAGCAATTTAGGTTTTCCTAGTGCATCGTTATCGACTAGCAAACCAGGAAATTCCTCTACCTTCTCCAACCCATCATCGAGCACCTCTGTTGCGGCTGCCTGAAAACCCGTCAATGTTTCCACGCCCTCTAAACTCACATTAACCGCCGCTGTATTTTGTGAAACCTTTTTAAATCCAGCGCGATAAGCACCACTGTCTAGTTTCCTTACACTTCTAATTTCAGCTATATTAAAAGTCGTTTGAAAGCCTGGTTCGCTATAACAAACCAGCATGCCTATTTCTGCCCACTCAGGGACTTCGCGACCCAAATCAACAGCGAAACCACTACTACTTTCATCCACCATCCACCAGTTCTCTGTTTCTGGCACTGATGCTAGTTGCTGTGTGCTCGGTTGACTCGCATGACGCATCGTTGTTGGTAGTTCAAAAGTAAATTGCCCATCATCGGCCTTGCGCGAATACTGTGCTTGTAAAGCAACCAAATATTCATGGATTGCATGTAAGCCATAATGAATATTCAATAAGCGGCTTTTTTGGCTTCTTTCTTCACTTCGACGCTGCCTAGAGTAAACATCTACGCGCCACTCCACTCTTAACTTTTTAAACAACCGCACGACCTTTGTGATAGAAGCAACCCCTGATAGGCCAAACTCTGCAACAGACTTGCCCATTTCCGCGGCACACAAATAGTTCTCCATCAACTCAACCATTCGTGCTGTACTCCAATAACAACCCTCTTCTAAAGGCTGTTTCGCCTCTAGGCGTGCAGGCCCGGTATCACGTGTCAGCGCACCAAAAAATTGATACCGATTATCTTTATAGGTATAGGCGACCACAGGATTTCCCGACCATATTTTCAGCACGCGATCGGTGAGCTCTATTTCAAAGGCACTGAAATGGCCTTGATGTAAAGTATCAACCATATAGCCACGTTCAAGAATGGCTGCCATACTAGTTTCCTTCACTTGAAAGTCATACAACAGAAAACTTTTATTCAAGAGTGATAATTCTTCGGCAGTTTTGATGATTTTATGAACACTTGCCCAAACACCAGGTGTGGCTGGTTGGTGGTTAAAATATCGCCATTTGAGCATCATAAATATGGCATTTAAATAACGTGCAAAAAACAACTTCCGCTGCTCTGCTTCCAGCTGAATTTTCTGATCTGATTCTAGTGCAGTAAACACATGCGTGTAAGCTGCATACAGTCGCCGATGGTATTCACTCGCCACGACATAGATATCATGCTGACCACTTTTATCTTTATGCAATTTAATCAGATAGTTATAAGTTGTTTTTTTGCAAGCCTGATAAACACTTTGGTCTAGTTCCAGCACCTGCTTAAGCTTTGTATCCAGCCCTTTTGTATTTGCAAAATCAATCTGCACCAACTGATCTTTCACCGCAATAAGTGCTTCCAATTCTGTCATTTCAGACAAGGTATCTTCCCATGCATTTTCCTGCACGGTTTCTTGTCCTAAATAAGGGTTTTGTAATTTAGCAAATACGGCACTTAGCATTTTTTAACTTCCAAATAATCTTTAACTCAAGTGACAATTTGCAATTCCCATGCCAGAAATGATTTCTTTTCATGAGTCTTCGTGTGAATACACAGACTGCTGTTAAAATACGGCCTATGTTTACAGGTCTTATTCAAGCCATCGGGCACATTGATCGCGCACAAGCAGCGAAAGCTGACATCAGCATTCGTATTGATGCGAAATCTTTAGACTTATCTGACGTGAGTGAAGGTGACAGTATTGCAGTGAATGGTGTGTGTTTAACGGCAACCCGTATTCACAAACCCTATTTTGAAGCGGATGTTTCAAAAGAAACACTTGATGTCACAACCGGCCTCAATCAAACAGGTGCTGTTAATTTGGAAAAAGCACTCAGCCTTCAAGATCGCTTAGGCGGTCATTTAGTCAGCGGCCATGTGGATGGGATTGGTACAGTCGTCACGTTTGAAGCAGTGAATGACTGTTGGCTATTGGCAATCGAAGCACCACATACGATCGCTAAATATATTGCGCGCAAGGGCTCTATTTGCGTCAATGGCGTGAGCCTAACCGTCAATACAATCGAACGAGATATATTTACTGCTAATATCATTCCGCATACGCTAGAAAAAACAACACTCGGTCAATTAACAGTCGGCAGCCAAGTCAACTTAGAAATTGATCAAATTGCCCGCTATGTAGAGCGGATGCAACAATGGGAAAATGAAAGCTAATCCATGCCTTTAAAACAAATCAGTCCAATTACCGAGATTATCGACGACATTAGAAATGGCAAGATGGTGATACTAGTCGATGATGAAAACCGTGAAAATGAAGGTGATTTTGTCATCGCTGCAGAGTTTGCAACGGCTGAAAACATTAACTTTATGGCAAAGTATGGCCGCGGACTCATTTGCCTAACGCTAGACGAACAACGTTGTGAACAACTTAATTTACCACCAATGGTAAGCAATAACCGAACAAGGTTAGGCACCAACTTTACCGTATCAATTGAAGCCTCTAGTGGCGTGACGACTGGCATTTCTGCTGCTGACCGCGCTAAGACAGTGCAAGCAGCTGTCGCAAAAGATGCCAATGCAACAAGTGTGGTGAGCCCTGGCCATGTATTCCCGTTAAAAGCCATGAATGGTGGTGTATTAGTCAGAGCAGGACACACCGAGGCTGGCTCTGATTTAGCCGCGTTAGCAGGCTTAGATCCAAGTAGTGTGATTTGTGAAATACTAAAGGACGATGGTGAGATGGCTCGCTTACCTGACTTGCTTGAGATCGCTGCACAACACCAAATTAAAATAGGCACGATTGCAGATTTAATCCACTATCGTAGCAAGAATGAAAAGCTTATCGAACGCGCTGTTGAGCGAGAGATTCAGACCCCATATGGCAAGATGAATTTAATCGCTTATCGTGACAATATTTCGCAAGAAACACATTTAGTCATCATCAAGGGACAACCTAGCGCCGAAAAAGAAACCTTGGTTCGCGTGCATGAACCCCTGTCAGTGTTTGATTTATTAGATAGCAGCAGTTTAACGCATAGCTGGAGCACACTCGAGGCGATGAAAACCATCGCTGAAGCCGAAAGCGGCGTCATGGTTTTACTCTATCATGGTGAATCAAATACGGACTTAATCGAGCGCATTGAAAACGCGGATGAACCAATCCGTTATAACCAAGAGCTCAGAACCTACGGCATAGGCTCTCAAATTTTATTGGACTTAGGTGTTCGTAAAATGAAACTCATGGCAGCCCCTCGCAAAATGCCAAGCATGGATGGCTTTGGTTTAGAGGTTACAGGTTACCTTGAAGCGCGCACTGTGCGTTAAAAGCAACAGCCACTGCATTCAGTGCCTCGCTAAGGTTATGATTGCTTTATGTTTATTGAAAACGATGCTAGAATAAAATCATTGGAAAATTTAAATCTTACAGGTCAGTTTCTCATTGCAATGCCTAGCATGACTGACCCTCGTTTTTCCGAAACAATCACCTTTATCTGCTCCCATAACGAAGACGGCGCCATGGGCATTGTGGTGAACAAACCTTCTGAGCACCAAGTAGCTAGTTTATTCGAACAATTTAAGGTCACCCCAAAACCATCTGCACTATTAAAAGAAGATCTATATGTTGGCGGCCCAGTGCAACAAGACCGCGGGTTTATTTTGCACAACCCAACCAATACTGAGTATGACGCGACCATTGTCGTCAACAATGCAATTGCGCTGACCACATCGAAGGATATTTTAGACGCAGCGGCAAATAATATTGCCCCAGAAAAAATGTTGGTCGCTTTAGGTTATGCGGGCTGGTCGGCGGGTCAGCTAGAGGAAGAAATGGGATTAAATGCGTGGCTTAATTTGGAAACTGACCAAACAGAAGCACTTCATAAAATCATTTTTGATTCCTTGCCTGAAAATAGGTTTAAACTTGCCATGAGCATGATGGGCCTTAATTTAAGCAACTTGTCAGATGAGGCTGGACACGCCTAATGTTATCGCAAAGCCACTTACCCATTGTTGAACGGAACTATCCAGATATTATTGGCACTGTACTCGCGTTCGACTTTGGCGAAAAGCGGGTCGGTGTTGCGGTGGGCGAGACATTAGTTAAAACCGCGAACCCACTCACAACAATTGCATCAGAAATAAACAGCACCCGCTTTGATGCGATTGAGCAACTGATTCAAGAATGGCAGCCAAAGTTACTGATTGTTGGTTTACCAACCTACCTAGATGGTAGCGAACACGACATCACCCACTTATCAAAAAAATTTGCCCAACGGCTAGCTGGACGCTTCGAATTACCCGTGATGATGATTGATGAACGTCTCAGTTCTGCAGAAGCAGCTCAACATTTATCGCAAGCTGGCATCAAGGGACGTGAACAAAAAACAATGATTGATGCCGTTGCGGCACAAGTCATATTACAATCTTATTTTGACGGTTTAGAAACAACTTAACGTATGCAACTACCTGACCCTGAAAACTTACTAGCAACACTGACGACAAAAGTGTCGGACGTAATTCAGCCTAATAGCGCCATTATCGGCATTCATAGTGGTGGTGTCTGGATCATGGAGCGCATACTCGCCAGCTTGAAGCAAGACTTGCCACACGGCACATTAGATGCGGCACTATATCGCGACGACTTTTCACAACGCGGCTTAAAAGATGCCTTACAGCCCGCTAACATTCCATTCGATGTCAAAGACAAACACATTATATTAATTGATGATATTTTTTATACTGGCCGCACGACACGTGCCGCCATCAATGAACTGTTTGATTTTGGTCGACCAGCAAGCATTACACTAGCCGTACTGATTAATCGTGGTGGCGCAGAACTACCGATACAGCCACAACTCATTGGCGCAGAGATTAAACTCAATGCAGACCAACGCTTTCAACTCTCAAGAAACACCCAAGGCAAATTGACACTTGCCTTAGAACAAAAGCAGGGGAGTGACCATGTATAACCCACAACTGAATAATGATGGCACCCTTAAACACTTACTAAGCATCGAAGGCTTGCCGAAAAAAACCTTATTACAAATTCTCGATACAGCTGAATCATTTGTTGGCGTCGCTGAGCGTGATGTCAAGAAAGTACCATTACTGCGTGGTAAAACGGTCTGCAATATTTTCTTTGAAAACAGCACACGGACACGCACGACATTTGAAATTGCAGCCAAACGCCTATCCGCCGATGTCATTAACCTGAATGTCAACACCTCCTCGCAATCTAAAGGCGAAGCCATTTTAGATACGATTAATAATTTAATCGCGATGCACACTGACATGTTTGTGGTGAGGCATAATCAAAGTGGTGCGGCTCACTTAATTGCGCAACATGTTCCTGATAATATTAGTGTCGTTAATGCTGGCGATGGTCGCCACTCGCACCCAACGCAAGGGCTGCTGGATGTATTTACCATCCGCCGCTATAAACCGGAGATGCATAACTTACGCGTCGCATTAGTTGGGGATATCCTTCACTCTCGCGTCGCACGTAGTGAAATCCACGCCTTAACAACCCTAGGCGTACCAGAGGTCCGTGTCATCGCCCCCAAAACACTACTGCCCAATGAAGTCGAGAAGCTTGGTGTGCATGTTTTTCATGATATGGAAGCAGGGCTAAAAGACGTCGATGTGGTTATGATGCTAAGGTTGCAAAATGAACGCATGTCAGGCGCTATGTTACCGAGTACGCAAGAATTCTTTAAAACCTATGGCTTAACACCAGAAAAACTAAGCTTGGCTAAACCCGATGCAATTGTGATGCACCCAGGGCCCATGAATCGAGGCGTTGAAATTGATTCACGTGTTGCTGATAGTAGCCAAGCCGTTATTCTGCCGCAAGTCACTTATGGCATTGCCATCCGTATGGCAGCCATGGCCATTCTTGCAGGAGGGGCCGCATGAAGATACTCATCAAAAACGGGCATGTGATTGACCCTAAAAACGACATCGATGCAAAACAAGATGTTTACATTGTTGCAGGTAAGATTGCTGGTATTGGCAAAGCGCCTGCTGATTTTTCTGCTAACCAAACCATCGACGCAACAGGCTTAATTGTTTCTCCTGGCTTCGTCGACCTATGCGCACGGCTACGTGAACCAGGTGATGAATATAAAGCAACGCTCGAAAGTGAGTTACATGCTGCCGCGGCCGGTGGTATCACCAGCCTATCCTGTCCGCCAGATACTGACCCGGTCCTAGACGAACCAGGCTTAATCGAAATGCTGAAACAGCGCGCGAGAAAACATAACTTAGCGCGGATTTACCCGCTCGGCGCCCTCACCCAAAAACTAGAAGGTAAAACGCTGACTGAAATGTGTGAGCTCTCAGAAGCAGGTTGTGCTGGCTTTACCCAGGCAGACAAGCCGATTCTTGATACACAAGTGCTATGGCGCGCGTTTGAATATGCTGCAACCTTTGGTTACACTGTATTTTTGCGCCCTGAAGAATACTTTCTAACAAAAGAAGGCGTTGCGCATGATGGAGAGGTTGCAAGCCGGCTAGGCTTAAAAGGTATTCCAAGTGCAGCAGAATCACTGATGATTGCCAGCATTTTACGCATTGCTGCCGAAACAAAAACCAATATCCACTTTTGCCGCCTTTCATCCGCAGATGCAGTCGAACTAGTGAGAGAAGCAAAAAACAATGGTATTACGGTCACAGCCGATGTCAGCGTACATCATTTGCATTTAACAGAACATGACATCGCTTTCTTCAATACTCACGCACACATCAAACCACCCTTGCGCACCTTGCGTGATAAAGAAGCGTTGTGCCAGGGGCTAATGGATGGCACCATCGATGCCATCTGCTCAGACCATACGCCTGTCGATGATGATGCTAAGCTCGTGCCTTTTGCTGAAGCAGAAGCTGGCGCAACCGGCCTAGAATTACTGCTCCCATTGACCCTAAAATGGGCCAACAATCATCAATCCGCATTATTTAATGCCATCTCTAAAATCACGATTGAGCCTGCCACTATCTTGGGTATTAGTAGTGGCCATTTGAGCGTTGGTGCAAATGCAGATTTAACTATATTTTCACCAGAGAGTGCATGGGTGGTCAACACAAGCAGCATCACTAGCCAAGGTAAAAATACGCCGTTTCTAAACACAGAGATGTTGGGGAAAGTACACTGCACATTCCTCAACGGGCACATCACCTACCAAGCTAATTAATTAATTTTTGTAAAATCGAGTACCCAAGCGCATTTTAACTAGAATAGGGGCTTGACTACCCTAGCAAACAAGGTAATAGTACTGATTCAGAATTTAATTCACTTATTTGGGAGTAATAATGAGTTCTTTCGGATGTTGTTTTTGGTGGTTCTTACTTGGTGCATTACTTGGCTGGCTACTCAATTACTGGCTGTGCAAAGGTTGTAAAAATAAAAACGTAGAACCAGAAAATAAACTAACGCCGCCCCCTGCACCTGCGCCCAAAGTGGTGAACACACCAGCGGCTTCTGCACCAGTAACAAAAGTGGCTGCAAAACCTGCGCCAGCGCCTAAAAAGGCCCCTGTTAAAAAAGCAGCGGCACCGGCCAAACCAAAGGCAAAACCGAAAGCAAAAGCAGCGCCAGCAAAAGCCGTTGCTATTGATCTGAAAGCCGCAAGAGCAGCAGGCATCAAAATCAAGAGCACGGATGACTTAACGGTGATTGAAGGCATCGGACCAAAGATCAACGAATTATTCAAAAACAATGGTCTTAAAACATTCGCACAAGTGGCAAAAGCAACCGCACCGCAGATGCGTAAGATATTAGACGATGGTGGTGCGCGCTTCCGCATTGCAAACCCAGGCACTTGGGCAAAACAAGCGAAGCTAGCGGCAAACAATAAGTGGAAAGAGTTGAAGAAGCTACAAGACGACCTTTCTGGTGGCATTAAAAAATAAGCAAGAGGTTTAACTATGCAAAATAATCAATCAAGCTACCCATTTTGGACTTGGGTGATTGCCATTGCCTTGGCGCTTATCCTTCTATGGATGTTCTTAACTGGGAAAGGCCCTAGTGAAACCTGCTGTGTTGAAGCTGGCACGCCTGTTGCAGCAGCGCCAGCAGAGTCAACGCCTACTGTCACAGAAGCATTCAGCTTCACGGCGACGGAAAGTGAGTTTTTGAGTAGTGGTGATGCTAGCAATGTTAACTGGTCTGGTGGAAGCCTAGAAGCGCTAAAAGCCATTCTAGTTGGCGGCATAACCGCTGAAGGTGATGCACGGATGATTACACTAACAGGTACAGTGGAGTCTGAAGAGTTCAAGCTGCAAACAGGGCTTGATGCACAAACTTATTTTGGGCCTGATGCGACCATTGATAACCAAATCACTGTGATGGCGCCGATTGCACCAATAGAAGAAGAGCCTGTAGTAGCCATTATGGACCTCCCTGATGCAGCAAAAATATACTTTGCTACGGGTGTTCACCGCTTACCTGCTGATAGTGTTGACACACTTGACCCAATCATCACTTGGCTTAACAATAATCCAGATGCAAAAGCTGTTATTTCAGGCTTTCATGATCTCACTGGTGATGTTGCGAGCAATGAAAGATTAGCGAAAAAACGTGCTGAGTCTGCTTACAATGCACTCACTACAGCGGGCATTACAGAAGAGCGTATTGAAATGCGCAAACCTGAAAGCACTGATGGCGGTGGCGACTTAAGTGAAGCAAGACGCGTTGAAGTATCCATCGAATAGTTACAAAACCTAATACCGAACAATAAAAAAGCCGATACATGTATCGGCTTTTTTATTGTCGTTAACGAAAATTTTAAACCATACCCAAATTATCTAAGCCTGAAGATAAGTTTTTATCTTTGGCAGCTTTACCTTCTAACTTAAACTTCAGTCGCAAATCATTCACTGAGTCTGCATTACGCAATGCATCCTCATAACTAATCTGCCCATTCTCGTGTAAATCAAATAGTGCTTGGTCAAATGTCTGCATGCCCATTTCTCGAGACTTAGCAATAATCGATTTAATTTCATGCACATCACCTTTAAAAATCAAATCTGTAATCAATGGTGAGTTCAACATAATCTCTACCGCAGCCACACGCCCAATGCCATCAATTTTAGGGACTAAGCGTTGCGAAATAAAGGCACGTAGATTTAAAGATAAATCCATAAGTAACTGGTGGCGCCGCTCTTCAGGGAAGAAGTTAATAATCCGATCCAACGCTTGGTTAGTACTATTCGCGTGTAGTGTCGACATACATAAATGCCCAGTTTCTGCAAACGCAACGGCATAATCCATCGTCTCTCGATCACGAATCTCACCAATCAAAATCACATCTGGCGCTTGCCTCAACGTATTTTTTAGCGCAGCTTCCCAGCTCTCTGTATCCACACCAACTTCACGTTGCGTCACAATGCAATTCTTGTGTTCGTGCATGAACTCTACTGGGTCTTCTATCGTAACAATGTGACCAAAACTATTTTCATTACGATGCCCAACCATGGCTGCTAAGGTTGTTGACTTGCCGGAACCTGTTGCGCCAACTAATACGACTAAGCCTCGCTTCGTCATGGAGACATCCTTTAGCACTTCAGGCAAATTAAGCTCTTCAATACTTGGAATCTTTGAAGTAATTGTCCTAAAAACCAAACCAACCGAACCACGTTGAATAAAGGCGTTCACTCTGAATCGTGCTGTATTCGGAATGCCAATGGCGAAGTTACACTCATTTGTGGCATCAAACTCAGCGGCTTGCTTGTCATTCATAATCGAACGACTGATTTCTCTCGCTTGCTGAGGAGTCAACACTTGTGAGTTAACTGGCGTCATTTTGCCATCAACCTTCATCGCAGGTGGAAAACCTGCCGTAATAAACATATCTGATGCTTTTTTGCTTAGCATTAATCTAAGCAAATCAAATACAAACTTTTCTGCTTGTCCTTTTTCCATTGATTACCCTAACTTAACCGACAATTGATTCTTTATTAGCCGCTTTCCCGCGCCCTTCGGCTGCAGAAATGAGGTTTCTTCTGACTAAATCCTGCAAATTCTGATCCAAGGTCTGCATGCCTAAGTTTTGCCCAGTTTGAATGGCTGAGTACATTTGCGCCACTTTATTTTCTCGAATCAAATTACGGATAGCCGGTGTACCAATCATAATCTCATGCGCGGCAACACGGCCCTGCTCATCCTTGGTTTTACACAAAGTTTGTGAAATCACTGCACGTAAAGATTCTGACAGCATAGAGCGGACCATTTCTTTTTCTGCTGCTGGAAACACATCAATAATACGGTCAACCGTTTTCGCTGCTGAACTCGTATGTAAGGTGCCGAATACTAAGTGACCCGTTTCAGCAGCACTTAATGCTAACCGAATCGTTTCTAGGTCACGCATCTCACCCACAAGAATCACATCTGGATCCTCACGTAATGCGGAACGCAGTGCATTTTGGAATGACAAAGTATGCGGTCCGACTTCACGTTGGTTAATTAATGATTTCTTTGATTGATGCACAAACTCGATTGGATCCTCTACTGTCAGGATATGGCCCATCTCATTTTCATTAATATAATCGACCATCGCAGCCAATGTGGTCGATTTACCTGAGCCTGTTGGGCCTGTCACCAGCACAATACCACGAGGCGTATCTGCAATTTCTTTAAAGATCGCAGGTGCATTCAGATCTTCCAATGTCAAAATCTTGGATGGAATGGTCCGAAAGACAGCACCAGAACCGCGGTTATGGTTAAACGCATTAACACGAAAACGCGCGAGGTTTGGAATTTCGAATGAAAAATCACACTCTAGCGTTTCTTCATATACCTTACGTTGCCCATCATTCATGATGTCATAGACCATGTCATGCACTTGCGTATCATCCATCGATGGCACATTAATCTTCCGCACATCACCGTGCACACGAATCATCGGTGGTAGGCCAGCAGACAAATGCAAATCTGACGCGTTATTTTTAACCGAAAAGGCAAGTAAATCTGAAATATCCACTTTGAACTCCTGTTATAATTTTATACTTAAGACTTTACATAAAGTATATTCGTTAAGATCATTGAAATATGAACATAATTGCCAACTCCTTGCAAGTTATTCAAGCAAATATTCTTAAAGCAAAACAAGCTGCAAATCGAGAGGATGCAGTCAAACTATTGGCTGTTAGCAAAGCACAAGGCGCTGAAAAGCTTAGAAAAGCTTATTTAGCGGGGCAAATCGCTTTTGGTGAAAACTATTTACAAGAAGCACTTAACAAACAAGCACTGTTGGAAGATTGCAACATCGAATGGCATTTTATTGGCCCAATTCAAAGTAATAAAACCCAGCCCATCTCTCAACATTTCAACTGGGTGCATTCAGTCGACCGCTTAAAAATTGCGCAGCGGTTATCTAATACTAGGCCAAGTACGTTACCACCACTCAACATTTGCATTCAAATCAACAGTAGCCACGAATCATCTAAAAGTGGCATTAACGAAGAAGCTTTATTAGCATTAGCCACTGAAATCGCGGAGCTCCCGCGTATTCACCTGCGTGGTTTGATGGCAATTCCGGCACCAACTGAGGACATCGATCAACAACACCAACAATTTAAAACCGTCAAAAATGCTTTTACGCATTTACAACAAAAAGGCTTTGATATCGACACCTTGTCTATCGGCATGTCGAATGACTATATGGCTGCCATCGCAGAAGGTGCTACTATTGTACGTATTGGTTCCGCACTATTTGGTGAGCGTAACAACACTTAAGATAACGAATTGAACAGCATATGAAACTCGCATTTATTGGTGGTGGCAACATGGCAAAAGCACTTTTGGGCGGGCTGAAGAACCAGCATGTCCAAATGGCAGACATTACCGTCGTTGAACTCGATGGTAACAAAAGAGCTGCATTAGAAGAAACCTTTGGCGTCATCACCACAACAGACTTATCCTCCTTGAGTACAAGTGAAACAATTGTCTTAGCAATCAAACCACAGCAGCTGCGTGCGTTAGCACAATCATTAGCACCATTTCTCAATCAGCAGTTGGTCATCTCTATCGCAGCTGGAATTCTGATTCAGGACTTAAGCCGATGGCTTAATGATTATCAACTCATTGTGCGCGCTATGCCAAATACGCCAGCACAGATACAAGCAGGGATTACAGGCTTATATGCCATGCCACAAGTATCGGCACCGCAAAAAATGACGGCAGATCAAGTCATGCGTGCCGCAGGTGAAACTGTTTGGGTAGTAGCAGAGACGCAGTTAGATGCAGTGACTGCCATCTCTGGCAGTGGGCCCGCATATGTGTTTTATTTGATTGAAGCACTGGAAGCCGCAGCACTCGCGTTAGGACTCAAGGAAGAAGAAGCAAAAAAACTCAGTATTGCGACCTTCAAAGGAGCCAGCCTATTAGCTGATGCAAGTGACAACGCTGTGGCAACACTACGCGAACAAGTGACATCGAAAGGTGGCACGACTGAACAAGGGCTCCTCGGTTTAGAAGAGGCAGAAGTGAAAAACGCCATTGCGCATGCGACAAAAAAAGCATATGACCGCGCCAAAACGCTCGCCAAAGAGTTAGGTGAAGCCTCTTGAAAACACGGCCAACCACAATACAACTGACGATAGTTATAGGGATTTAAGACATGAACGCACTAGTTTTTTTAATTAAAACGGTTTTTGACATACTGACATTGGTGTTTTTGCTACGCTTTCTAATGCAGGCGCTTAAAGTCTCCTTTAACAACCCAATTGGTCAAATGGTCATCGCGTTAACGGACTTTGCCGTCAAACCAACACGAAAACTAGTACCTAGTTGGAAAAAGTTAGACCTATCCACATTACTCCTCGCCTTTATCATGCAACTGGCACTGCACATAGTTTTATTTGCTTTGAGCAATACAGCGACCTTATCCAGTGCAGCTATTTGGCCAGCCATCATCGCACGTGGCGCTTTAGGTGTTGTTCGTACAATTTTTGATATATTCTTCTATGCCATTATTTTGCAAGTGATTCTAAGTTGGGTAAACCCGCAAACACCAATTGCCCCAGTACTACATAGCATTACGCGACCAATCCTCGCCCCTATTCAACGTGTCATCCCTGCTATTAGCGGCATCGACTTTTCACCCTTAATCGCAATCATTTTGTTGCAAATGCTCAACATTTCAATTTTTTCTGTCATATAAAAACGCTTTTTTGATTATTAGCACCTGCATTTAACAAACGACTAGATATAATATATATAGACGTATAACTAACGATTGCAAACATGAACAACTCTCCCTTACTCGCTAAAATCAATGAATATGAAAAATGGCGCGCTGATTTAAAAAACACCATTTCAAGTTACCGCGACTGGCTGTCAAACAGCGCGCATACTGACAGCATTAAAGAGCTTCGCTTACATGACATGCTTGAAAACCTCAACCATGACAAACTCACTATTGCATTTTTAGCAGATGCTGCTCGGGGGAAAACTGAGACTATTAATACGCTGTTCTTTTCTGACTTAAAACTACATCTTTTCCCAACCGATGTAGGAAGTAGTTCGCGTTGCTCAACTGAAATTTATTGGAATACAAATGAAGAGCCATCCATTAGCTTGCTGCCCATTAGCACGCGTCGCACGGAAGATACATTGGCTTACTTAAAAACCACGCCGAATATCTGGGAAACTTACAAGCTAAACCTTGGCTCTGTTGAGGAAATGCAAGATACTTTAAACAAGCTTACCGAGCAATTTGAAGTCACGAAAAGCGAAGCCATCAGTCTAGGCTTATGGGACTCAACGAATCAAGCCATGGTTGATGCCTTAGAAGAAACTGGTCACATTAAGGTGCCCGTTTGGCGCCATGCAATGATCAACTATCCACACCCGGCATTACAAAGTGGCTTAGTGATTATTGATACACCAGGTTTGGATAAACTCAATGCAGAGCCTGAGCTCACATTAAACATCATGCCTAATGCCGATGCTGTGGTTTTCCTCACCGCTGCAGACACGAACGTAACAGATAACGATCGCGCTATCTGGAATGAATTCATTAGACACAGAACACGCCATCGCTTTGTATTACTGAACAAAATTGATACGTTATCCACGACATCAAAAACGAAACAGAAGTTAGAAAATGACATTGACCGTTTAGTCACCATGACTGCGCATGAGTTGCATACGACACCAGAAATTGTATTTCCAATTTCAGCTCGCCAAGGACTCATCGCCAAAACAGAAGGTAATGCCGCGTTATTAGAAGAAAGTAAACTCAAAAGCTTCGAAGAAGCACTCGGTGAATACATTACTAAATCCAAGCATGAGCTCTATGGTAGAACCATCGCTAGCGAATGCAGCGTGATGATTAAAAACTCACGCAAAGCCGTTCAACAGCGCAAACTTAGTATGCAGGCGCAAATCAACGAATTAAGAGAAATCAAAGGTAAGAATGCCAGTGAATCTGCCAACATCCTGAAAAAAGTCATTGCTGAGAAAAAACGTTACGAATCTTCAATTCCAACCTTCAATCTAGCGAATGAAAAAATTTCTAAGCATGGTAAGAACCTGCTTAAACATCTGAGCGTCGATTACTTAGATTCATCGATTACTGAAAGTCGTAAAGAAATCGGTGAAAGCTGGACAACCATGGGCCTCAATAAAGGCATGCGCAATGTCATGAAGCAGGCTAACGAATTAGCCGATCATGTCACACGTGAAAGCAAGAAAATTAAAAAACTAGCTGACAATGTTTACGATGTTTTTCAATCGAAGCATGGCTTTGAAATCTTTGAAGCACCTGACTTGGACATGTCTAATTTTTTAAACAATATGCGTGCCCTTGAAAAAATCACCGATGACTTTTGCAAAGACCCCATCAACTTGATGACTGAAAAGCACTTCTTAGTGCGTAAATTTTTCTTGGGTCTAGGCACGCAAAAACAAAAAATATTTGAGCAAGCACGCAAAGAATGTGAACTATGGTTATTAGATGTATTAAGTACCTTAAAATCACAAATGAATGAGCATAAAGCAATGCTTGCAGAACGTACCAAGAACTTAATGAAAGCGAACGACAGTGCTAAAGCACTCGATGGTCAATTGAAGAAGATTGAAACAGAGTTTGCCGCTTTATCCAAAGAGAGCAAAGCCATGGATAATATGTTGCTGCATATTGTGACATCGATGCAACCTGCTATTCAAGCGGACTTGGCTGCAAAAAATGAAGGCGTATTAGACAAGACCATTAACTTAGAGCTGACATTGCCTAATGTTAACTATGCTGCCTCAACACCTTCATAAGTTGTTGGTAACTTAGCACCAAACCACATCGAATGTTTCACGCGGGTACTGGCTATCAACTTTCAAGACAATCCGTGTGTCGATGAAATCGGATAAATTTGCGAGGCTTTGTGACTCCTCATCCTGCAATAAGTTAATGACACTTGGCGAAGCAATGACTTTAAACTCTTTTGCCTCAAACTGCTTAGACTCACGTAATAGTTCACGCATGATTTCATAGGCAATCGTTTGTGCCGTTTTATATTCGCCTCTGCCTTGGCAAACTTCACAGGGCTCACAAAGCATATGCGCCAAGCTTTCACGTGTCCGCTTGCGAGTCATTTCCACAAGCCCAAGCTGTGTAAAGCCGTTAACACTGGTTCTTGCACGATCAATCGTCAATGCTTTCTCTAACTCATCCAGCACTTTTTCGCGCTGCGCATCTTCATCCATATCGATAAAATCGATAATAATAATGCCGCCCAAGTTGCGCAGTCTTAATTGTTGAGCAATGCTTTGTGCAGCCTCTAGGTTGGTCTTAAAAATCGTATCGGAAAGGTTCTTACCACTGACGAAGCTACCTGTATTGACATCCACCGTGGTGAGCGCTTCCGTTTGATCAAAAATGAGATAACCACCTGAGTTAAGGTCCACTTTGCGTAAAAAGGCCAGCTCAAACTCTTTTTCAATATTATAAAAATCAAAAATTGGTCGTTTGCCTTGGTAGTGGCTCAATGGTTTGAGCGCGTTCACAACATAAAGCTCAGCAAAGCGCTTCATTTTCTCAAACGTTTCTTTTGAGTCAACACGAATACTCGCCGTGGTTTCATTCACGACATCTCGCAATACCCGCTTCGGTAAACTTAAATCATAAAAAATCAATGATCGCTCTTTTGCCGTCAGACTGTCTTCTTGGATTTTCGCCCAAACTTTATTTAAATAAGCCACATCCGCCAACAACTCTTCATCGGTGGCCGTTTCCGACATGGTACGAATAATATATCCGCCTTTTCGTTCCGCGGGTAACAAGTCTATGAGTCGATTACGCAACAACTCGCGCTCTTCTTCATCTTCAATGCGTTGTGACACCCCGATATGCGCTTGATGAGGTAAATAAACGAGAAAGCGCCCAGCAATACTCACCTCTGTCGTTAAACGAGCACCTTTGGTGCCAATCGGCTCTTTAATGACTTGGACAATAATGAGCTGTCCTTCATGCAAAATTTCTTGTATGGGTTTGCCTGGCTGCTCATCATCTTCACTTTGGCATTCTTTGATATCTGCGGCATGTAAAAATGCAGCACGTTGCAAACCAATCTCAACAAAAGCCGATTGCATCCCTGGCAACACGCGGCAAACCTTACCAAAATAGATATTGCCCACAATACCCAGCGATGAACTTCGCTCAATATGCAGCTCTTGCGCGACACCATGCTCAAGCACGGCCACCCTCGTTTCTTGTGGGGTGACATTAATTAATATTTCTTGTCCCAATCTTTACTCTTCTTCGCTATTTAATTGTATTAATCTGCTATTTTATGAATCAACTGTACAGTTTCAAACACAGGCAAGCCCATCACACCAGAATAACTACCTTCAATATGCTTAATCCAAGCAGCTGCTCTACCTTGAATGCCGTAAGCACCTGCTTTATCGCGATGCTCGCCTGTTGCAAGGTAGTCTTGAATCATCTCCGTTGTCAATCGCATCATTTGCACATTTGTCGTACTTAACATGCCTTTCACTTGCCCTCTATAGCTCACCGCAACTGCAGTATGCACTGCATGCGTTTTCGTTGACAGCTTTTTCAACATACGAGATGCATCTTCATCGTTTTCAGGTTTACCTAAAATTTCCTGCCCAATACTCACGGTCGTATCTGCTGCTATTACGCACAAATGTGCATACTCCCGTTTCATACTTTGAGCCGTTGCCAGCGCTTTCTCTTGGGCCAAGCGCTTGACATAGTCTGTTGGCGACTCGTTCGGCTGAACGGATTCATCAATGTCTGATGGTAATACAATACAATCAATGCCTACTTGCTTTAACAACTCGACACGACGCGGGCTTCTTGAGGCCAATATGACCATTTGCGTATTCTTTTTAGCAACCATGGCCAATACTTTAATTGACTCTGGGCTGATTGCCAAATACTTCTTACCACATCCTGCCATCACGGTTTTGACAGTCTAGCTATACCCGTAACCGCCGGCTTAGCGTAAAATAATCATTCATCCATGTAATAACGAAATCACGTGAAAAAAGAACCTTGGAAACCCCATGCAACTGTCGCTGCAATCGTGGAGCAAGATGGTCAATTTCTATTAGTGGAAGAAACCACCAGTCGCGGCAATCGTTTCAATCAGCCAGCAGGCCACTTAGAAGATAACGAAACCATCACCCAAGCTGTGATTCGGGAAACACTAGAGGAAACTGCTTATGACTTCCACCCAGAAGCATTACTAGGCATTTACCATTGGAAACATACGCATAACGATACAACGTATCTACGCTTTGCCTTCATTGGGCAAGTCGGGCAACATTATCCAACACAAGCATTAGATGATGGCATTATCCGCGCGGTATGGATGTCCATCGAAGAAATTCGTGAAAAACAACACTTAATGCGTAGTGAACAAGTGCTGTTATGCTTTGAAGATTATATTGCTGGCAAGCAATACCCACTAGAAACGATTACGCACTTGTGAGACCATTAGCCCTATGAGTAAACCTAAAGTAATCGTCGGCCTGTCAGGCGGCGTTGATTCATCCGTCACAGCCCTTTTATTAAAACAGCAAGGTTATGATGTCACGGGTCTTTTCATGAAGAACTGGGAAGATGATGACGATGATGAGTATTGTGCAAGCAAACAAGACTTAATCGATGCTGTATCAGTTGCCGATAAAATCGGCATTGATATAGAAGCCGTTAATTTTAGCAAAGAGTACAAAGACCGCGTGTTTGCTAACTTTTTATCAGAGTATGAAGCAGGCCGAACACCGAACCCAGATATTTTATGCAATGCTGAAATTAAATTTAAGGCTTTTTTAGAACATGCCATGAATTTAGGTGGCGACTTAATCGCGACAGGACACTACGCAAAAGTCCGCGAGAATCCAATCAAAAAAGGCCGCTACCAACTGCTAAAAGCAGATGATGGTAGTAAGGATCAAAGTTACTTTCTCTACCGTTTGAACCAAGCGCAACTGAGCAAAACCTTATTCCCGCTCGGCAGCTATTTAAAACGAGAAGTCCGTGAAATTGCACGTGAAGCTGGCTTGCCGAATGCTGAGAAGAAAGATTCAACAGGCATTTGTTTTATTGGTGAGCGTCCGTTCCAAGCGTTTTTAGCGCGCTACCTACCGAAAAAACCGGGCGAGATTAAAACCCCAGAAGGCAAAGTTATTGGTCAACATGACGGCTTGATGTATTACACGCTAGGCCAGCGCCAAGGTTTAAAAATTGGTGGCAGTCGCGACAGCACTGGTGAACCTTGGTTTGTCGCAGGGAAAGACATGGCGAACAATGAGCTGATTGTGGTGCAAGGTCATGACCACCCACTGTTGCTGAGTGATGGATTAAAAGCCGGTCAGTTGCATTGGATTAGTGATGAGGATCCAGAAACTAATTGGGTTTATGCGGCTAAAACACGCTATCGCCAAGCGGATGCACCCTGCGAAGTCGACGCAGTGAATAGCAAAGAAGTCAATATCCAATTCGGTCAAAAACAATGGGCTGTCACCCCGGGACAATCTGCTGTTGTCTATGAAAGTAATGTCTGCCTTGGCGGCGGGATTATTACTGGCGGCTTATCAAACACTTAATGAAGTTATCGACTTAAGCCGCGACAGGGGCAGTTTCTTTAAAGCTAGGCCGCTTACTCAGAATCGTATAGTGCTTAGATAGGTTCGGATATTTGTCCTGCCAACCCATGTCTGCAAGACGCAAGCTGACATAACCCAACATACAACCAACCGCAATATCGGCAAGGCTAAAGGTTTCATCAACACACCACTTTTTCTTGTTGATGTCCTCATTTAACACAGCCAAGCCTTGCTCAACTTTTTTCATTTGTTTATCAATAAAAGAGGCAGACTGCTGATCACTGACTTTGCGCTGCTCGAGCATCACAGCAATAGTTGCATCGCAAATACCATCAGCGAGCGCGCACCAGCGAATCACGGATATTCTCAATCTTGGGTCATTAGGCACCAACCTTGAACCAGGTGTCCTCGTATCAAGGTATTCAACAATCACGCGCGAGTCATACAAACCCTCATCATTATCTAAAATCAGCACGGGGATTTTACCCAAAGGGTTGTACTGCGTGACTGGCGAGTCTTCGGCCCCTAACACGACTTCTTGGAGATCTAGATCGAGATGTTTCTCTAAAGCAACGACACGCACCTTGCGTGCATACGGACTATTCTGGGTATATAACAGTTTCATACAATGAGGACCAAGTTTTTAAATTGCATCTGCATTATAATGCAATTTATGAGCTTACCCTTATTTACACAACAATATCCGCGCGGCAGTCAACCGTTCAACGACTTAGTCAACAAGCAAGTCGCCGCAGCGCTAGCAGAAGACATTGGCAGCGGTGATTTAACTGCTTCATTGGTGCCTGACACCCCAACCACAGCAACCATCATTAGCCGAGAACAAGCTGTCATTTGTGGTATTGACTGGGTCAATGCTTGCTTTCAACAGTTAGATCCATCAGTCAAAATTGACTGGAAAATTGATGAGGGAGAAACCGTTGAAGCAAATCAACAACTCTGTGAAATTCACGGTCATGGCCGTGCACTATTAAGTGCGGAGCGCTGCGCGCTTAACTTTCTGCAAACATTGTCTGCTGTCGCAACCCAAACGCAACAATATGTCAAAGCGGTCGCTGGCACAAAAGCACAAATTTTAGATACGCGAAAAACAATTCCAGGGTTACGACTCGCTCAGAAATATGCTGTGACAGTTGGCGGTGGATTTAACCAACGTATCGCACTGTATGATGGCGTTCTGATCAAAGAAAACCATATTGCAGCAGCAGGCAGCATTAAAAATGCATTAACACAAGCGTTCGCGCTCAATCACCAAGCGCCGGTTCAGATAGAAGTCGAAAGTCTTAGCGAGTTATCAGAAGCTATTGCGGCAGGGGCAACAAGCGTCTTATTAGATGATTTTTCATTAGCAGATATGCGGACTGCTGTCGGCATCACCCAAGGCAAAGCTTTGTTAGAAGCCTCTGGCAATGTTAATCACACCACGATTGCTGATATTGCCAACACAGGCGTTGACCGCATTTCTATAGGGGCATTAACCAAGCACATCCAGGCCATTGATTTATCAATGAGAATCCAATAGCATTGAACTAAATCACCAACTCGGCAATCAATATCCATATGGCAACTGCTAGCAACGTTAATAATAAAAATAGAGGGGCAATGAACCTTGGTGACTTTCTCCGCATGCTCGTCAGCGCAGGCAAAATCAATAAAGAAAAAGCTGAAAAGCTGTATAAAGATAGAAAGTTAGATAGCTCTAACCTACACCCTATCATCATCGTCGGTGAACAAAAATGGAAAGATGCTGAACCACCACACAAGCTGATGAATGCTGACTTTCTATCTCGCTGGCTGGCAACTGAATCAGGTCACGAGTTTTTTCATATTGACCCACTGAAACTGGACTTCACTTCAGCATCGCAAATGGTGTCTAAAGCCTATGCGCAGCGCTTAAAAATCATGCCAATTTCCATCAACGGTGATGAAGCTATTGTCGCGACTGCTGACCCGCATCATACCGACTGGATTCCAGACTTAGAACGTATTCTAGGCATGCGGATTAAAATAGTTGTCGCTAATCCGCTAGAGATTAGTCGCTACTTACCAGAAGTTTACAATCTAGCCTCCTCAATTAACCAAGCGAACATCTCCAAAGCTGGCGATATCGTTGGCGTTCAAAATTTTGAGCAATTAGTGGAACTTGGCAAGGATAAAAACCTAGATGCAAACGAACAACATGTCGTGAACATTGTTGACTGGCTGTTTAAATATGCATTCGAACAACGTGCAAGTGATATCCACCTAGAACCACGCCGTGGCATGGGTACCATGCGGTTTAGAATTGATGGCGTATTACATCAAGTTTATCAACTACCAGCTAACATCATGAACGCCATCACCAGCAGGATTAAACTACTTGGCCGTATGGATATGGTGGAAAAACGCCGGCCACAAGATGGGCGTATTAAAACCGTCAATAGCAATGGCTCAGAGATCGAACTACGTTTATCGACCATGCCGACTGCTTTTGGTGAAAAGCTAGTCATGCGTGTCTTTACGCCTGATGTGATTGTGCAAGATTTCGTCAAACTTGGCTTCTCTAAAAAACAGTCACTTTTATGGAAAGATTGGACCAAACACCCTAATGGCATTATTTTGGTGACAGGCCCGACAGGCTCTGGTAAAACAACAACGCTTTACTCGACACTTAAGCAATTAGCTACTGATGAGATTAATGTCAGC
>SPJO01000169.1 GCA_006844635.1 Methylophilaceae bacterium
AACGAACCACTTGTACGCACAAGGCTCTTCAGGAAATGGTGACAACAATAACGGCGGCAATGCCGGTACAGTTAATGTCAATGCGGCTGGTGCAATTAGCGCTAAACGTATCTATGCATATGGCGGTAATGGCGGTGGTAATAATGCACTGACTAATTTGGCAGTAGGTGGTAACGCAGGCAGCGTGATGCTTAACTCTACAGCTGCTGGTGATATTAATCTAACGCAAGATATCAATGTGCGCACTGGTTATTCGAGAGGTTCAGCAACAGGCGCTAACCCAGGCAGCATTAACCTAGTCAATGCCAATGGCAATATCAATACAAGTAACATCCGAGCAGAAGGACAAAACCATGGTGATGGCAGCGATGTCACGATTAATGCCGGTACAACAGGTGGTGTGACTGTGAATGGCGTGATTTACACTTATGGTGATCGTGATGCAACAAATACCACTTTTGCAGGCACAGATGGCGGTGATATTAATGTCACAGGTGCCAATGTAACAGTAACCAATAGGATTAGCACGGATGGTGGTCGTGGTCGAGGCACAAACCAAATTGGCGGTAATGCAGGTAACTTGACCATCAATGCAAGCGGTGCAGTTTCAACACAAGCCATTACCGCAAATGGTGGCAATGCAGGTGCTGGCACAGGTAGTAATGCCGCAGGTGGCGATGCTGGCGATATCAGTATTCAATCAACTGGCGCTGGAGACATTACCGCGACAACGATTAGCGCACGCACAGGTTATACAAGAGGCAGCGCGACAGCGACTGGCGCAGGTTCTGTCACGATCGAGAATGATGATGGCAAGCTGACAGCAACAAGTATTTCCACACGTGGTCAACGACGCGGTGTTGGTGGTGAAGTGTTGGCTATATCTGCGGGTGACTTTAATGTGACCACGGTAGATGCGCGTTCAAGCAACTTGACTGCTGCCGATGATGGCAATGTGACCGTTGGTACTAAAACCACTGGTGATACAACCATTAATGATATCCAGACAAGAGCCCGTTGGTTGGTCTATTCAGGCGACCCACGCAATGACACCATTGGTGCGTTTAAATCGACAGCAGACTTTAAACAATATAATACCAATTACGGTGATGCCCTATTGGATGGCGGTGACGGCTTTGTTTATCGATTCGCACCAACGATTAGCACCAGCCTAACGGGCACTGCAAACAAACCATATGACGGTAATACAACCGCATCGATTGCTGGACTAACCTTAAATAAAGGCGCTGGTGAGATTGATGGTGATGTGATTAACATCTCAGCATTAACCAGCGCGACTTACGATAATAAAGAAGTCGGTACCGGAAAAACTGTGACTTCTAACCCATTAACCGCCATTAGTGGCAGCAACGGTGCAACGACCGTTTATGGCTATCAAGTCAATGCGGCAACGGGTAATGTCGGTGTGATTACAGCGTCGGCGCTAAGCATTGCTGAAGCTGAGGCGGCCGCAGCTTCAGAAAACCCAAGAAATGAAGCTGGTTTAGGTGGGCTTGTTGATGCAACCAGCCAGCCACAACAGTTTGTTTCAGTGTTTGATGTGGGCGCCACAGCGGCAGGTGGTGAACTGGATGCTGAAACAGAATCTTGTTTAGCAAAACAAGAGGAAAAAGGGTTAAATCCAAATACTTCACTTATCCTTAACTTTGGTGTGAACCTACCAGAGGGCGTGAAGAAAACCTGCGTGGAATAATCTACTCATTACAAATTAGTATAAATGTTTTGCTTTACAGTGCGACAGCCAAGTAAAATGGCAGTATATTGACTGCGGCTGTCTCTTGTTGGCTAAATAGCATTATCAATGACTGTCAGTCGCTCTGAAAGAGAGCATATGACCACAACCCCGCCTTGCGTAATGACTTTTGCCGCTACTGACCCGAGTAGTGGTGCAGGTCTACAGGCCGACATCTTGGCTTTATCCAGTATTGGATGTCATCCAGTGTCTGTTGTCACGGGCGTGACGGCACAAGACACGGTAGGCGTGCAAGGCGTCATGGCGCTGGATGCTGACTGGGTCAATGATCAAGCGCGCACTATCTTAGAGGATGTCAAAGTTTCCGCATTTAAATTAGGCCTAATTGGCAGTGTCGAAAATGTTGCTGTGATTGCTGAAATCATGGCCGACTATCCAGATGTGCCGCTGCTGATTGACCCGGTACTGACATCTGGCCGAGGTGATGACCTCAGTAGTGAGGAAATGCAAGCGGCGATGTGTGAGCTGTTATTTCCACAAGCAACGCTTATTACCCCAAATAGCCTAGAAGCTAGGCGCTTGGCTTTTTATGAAGAAGGCGATGAAGTCAAACATACCGCGCTAGAAGAGTGTGCAAATCGATTGCTCGGCATGGGTTCCGAGTATGTACTCATTACAGGTACGCACGAACGTTCATCAGACGTTGTGAACTCCTTATATAACGCTGATGGTTTGGTGCGAGATTATCATTGGGAGCGGTTGCCTGGTAGTTATCATGGCTCTGGCTGTACGTTAACCAGTGCTATTGCGGCTTGTTTAGCGCACGGCTTGACCATAGAGGAGTCTTTGCAAGAGGCGCAAGAATATACATGGCAAACCCTGAAAAATGGCTTTAGGCCAGGTATGGGGCAGTTAATACCAGATCGTTTCTTCTGGGCAAGAGAAGCACAAGATAATTCGGAAAGCAGTTTTGACAAACCGTCCCTCGAGCATTAATGGCCTCTATGCCGTTACCCCCAATGAGCTAGACACTAAGCTGCTTGTCGCAAAAGTGCTCGCTGCAATTAAGGGTGGTGCGGCCATGATTCAATACCGTAATAAGGCAGCGGGGAAGCAGTTATTGCTTAGGCAATCAACTGCCTTATTAGCAGCTTGCCGTAGCTATGATGTGCCACTCATTATTAATGACCATTTAGATTTATGCGCAAGAATCGATGCTGACGGTTTACACTTAGGTGCAACAGACCCGAAACCAGGCCCTGTTAGAAGGTTGCTGGGCGCAGATAAAATTATCGGCGTGTCCTGTTACAATCAACTCGAATTGGCACAACAAGCAGAGGCAGACGGCGCAGATTATGTGGCATTTGGTGCTTGCTTTACTTCGGAAACAAAGCCGAATGCGGTGCATGCACCGCTGAGCTTGTTTGAACAAGCAAAGCAAACCTTGAGCGTGCCCGTGGTCGGAATAGGTGGTATCACCACCGAAAATGCAGAAGAAGTAAAAAATGCAGGCGCTGATGCCATCGCTGTCATTAGCACCTTATTTGATACAGAAGATGTAAAAGCAACTTCACAACAATTTAATTCAATTTATACGTAAAGATCATGACTTCAAAAAACCAAACCTTATTCGAAAAATCTCAGCAACTAATCCCAGGTGGTGTGAACTCGCCAGTCCGTGCCTTCCGCTCTGTTGGCGGCACACCCGTCTTCTTTAAAAAAGGCTCGGGTTCAAAGCTATGGGATGTTGATGGTAAGGAATATATCGACTATATCAACTCATGGGGGCCAATGATTTTAGGTCATGCTCATCTAGAAGTGATTAAAGCCGTGCAAGACACGGCAGCGAATAGTTTGAGTTTCGGTGCACCAACAGGCTTGGAGCTGGAAATTGCAGAACTGATCACCCAGCTCGTACCGAGTATGGAACAAGTCCGCTTAACCAGCAGCGGTACAGAAGCCACTATGAGTGCTATCCGTGCTGCACGTGGCTTTACTGGTCGCGATAAACTGGTCAAATTTGAAGGTTGTTACCACGGTCATTCTGATGGTTTGCTGGTGAAAGCGGGTTCTGGCTTACTCACTTTTGGCGAGCCTGATTCAGGCGGCGTACCAGCCAGCGTTGCCGAGCATACGCTTACGTTGGAATATAACAATGTGCAACAGCTGGAAGAAGTGTTTGCCAAAGTCGGTGATGAACTGGCTTGCGTCATTCTAGAGCCAGTTGTTGGTAATATGAACCTCATCAAACCGAAAATTGAATTCTTAAATGCGCTACGTGAACTATGCACCAAACACGGCACTGTGCTGATTTTTGATGAAGTCATGACTGGTTTCCGCGTTGCTTTAGGCGGTGCGCAAGCTGTGTATAACATCACCCCAGATATGACCACTTTAGGTAAAGTCATTGGTGGTGGTTTACCCGTCGGTGCGTTTGGTGGCCGCAAAGACATCATGCAATGCCTAGCCCCAGTTGGCAGTGTCTATCAAGCCGGTACACTATCAGGTAATCCGGTGGCTGT
>SPJO01000168.1 GCA_006844635.1 Methylophilaceae bacterium
GGCAGCTGGAATCACTAAAAAGTTGATAAAGGGAATCATGGTGGCAGCGAGTGTAGCGATGCCAAAACCTAGTGAAAGCCCACGCTTTTGCTTGAGCAAAGCACGTTGTTGTGGAAAGTTGAGTTGGTGATTGCCCATTGGGTAGTCGTGATAATCAATGGCGAGCATCCAACTTGAAAAGTAAAGCCACAGGGGCGGCGCTAGAAAATTCAATACTGGGATGATAGACAGTATTAATAATGGAATCACCCAAAGCAAAACATAAGCTAATTTTTTGAGTTCATTCCAGATCATGGCTGGCGCACCTTTGAGAATCTCCGCCCAACTTTGCCCCGGTTGTGTTTGATTCAGCAATTTGGTTTCAACGGCTTCTGACAAGGCACCATTAAATGGCGCTGTTAATATATTGCCGATTTTAGAAAAAGTGAAAAAGATGGTGGTGAGTAATAGCGCGGCAAACAAGGGCCAAACAATCCACATCACCCAGCTAATAAAGCGTTCTGGAATCCAAGCTGCAGCGAGTTGGTGTACCCAATCATTAAATTGGCTAACACCAAACCAAATGGCTAAGCCAAACAGTAAGGTGTTAATAGCAATGGGAATATACGCATAACGGCGAATGCCTTTTTGGTGTATAAGGCTAAAGCCTTGTATCAGGTAGCGGATGCCAATGAATAAATCTTTCATGTTTTGTTGTGTTCGCTTTTTGTTGAATCAAACAATTGGGATGTTACCAGACTGTGTGTTTTGTATCACCAAAATCAAGGGTTCGGGCAACTTGATATTTGAAGTTTAATGTTACGATTGCCCTAATTGATTTATTAGATGGTACGACTAATGGAAAATAACGAAGAAGCAATTCTAGAATTACAAACGAAGCTGTCATTTCAAGAAGACTTATTGGAAAACCTTAACCAAGTCATTATTGATCAACAAGGCCAAATTGCGAAACTAGAGCGCACGGTTGAGTCGATGATAGGGCAAATGCAAAGCATTCAAAGTTCGATGCAGGATAATGGGCAGCAGCAAGAGATTCCGCCGCATTATTAAAGCTTTCCTTTGCTCAAAAACCAAAAACAATTAGGGTCAGCGAAAATTCAAACCTAATGTATCCGTAATGCTGTTGGAATAATTGGTGACAGACCACGATTAATTCTTGAGCGAAACACACTTCAAAAAAACAACTCCCCTAAAGCACCTTAAGCACAGGCATACATAACGATTAAGGCCAGAGCAACATCAAAATAGAAAGTGAAAGAAGCAACAAGTGGTAGCCAACTCAACACTAGTATTGAGCAAATGAATACTGGGAACATTTTAGAAAGAGAATAATGAAAGCAATAAAATACATTAATACAGAACATTTCAACAGTCCGCTTGGGATATGGTTGTTGACAGTAATTTTTGTCAGCTTTAGTCCTTTTCTATACGATACATATCAAGCATGTAGGGCTGAGAAGTTAGAAGTAAGACAACTGGACTATGAAATAAAATCACGCCTATCTTCCTTGGCTACAAATTGGAACCATCATAGTTCGGATATCCCCCATTTTTTAGAAGCTCTTAAGTATTTATCACGTCCAAGCCAAGCGCCTTATCCTATTCATACTTACACGGAGTATGAACACAGCACGTTACTATCGCTACTATGGCAGCAATATGTATTAGTACCAGATGATGAAAAGCCTGAAATCAAGAAGGCAATTAACGCGGCTGAGCAGCTAATGGTCATTTACTATGCACAGCTAGATCTATACAAAAAGGTAGAAAATGCACAGAGTAGTAAAGGTTTGGACTTGAAAATTAAAAAATTGCAGAAACAAGATGAACAAGGTAGTGATATCCAGCTTAGACTCATGGATATGTTGCAAGATGACATCCCTGACCTAGTGACAGTGTTTGCGAATCAGAAATTATCTAACCATGATTTAGCATTAATTAAAGAGCTCAACCTTAAAAGGTGGGATGTGCCGTTTAAATAAAACAGTAACTAGTGTCACAGATTAGTTGGTTGGAGGGAGTAGTATTAAACAACCTTAACCATTCTATTTGGAATGCATCCAAGAAAATCGGCTTTAATGGATATGGTTTAGGTTTCCATAAGGAGAGGTGCTTGTGATGAAGAGAATACTAACGATTGCTTTCTGTTTGTTCTATGTGCCAAGTAGTTTGGCACAACCTACTTTCGCCGAGAGTTTGGCGTTAAGCCATTCCGTGGTTTTGGTGACGACCAAGTTTGATGGGGGCACTGGTCGTGCTTCAGGCGTTGTCATCAGCGAAGAGTATGTGGCGACGAACTGCCATGTGATCGCAAATTCTTCAGGTGTACATATTGATAAGCTTCAGCATGGCTTTTACCCCAAGGCGATTAAAGCAGACTGGAAACGCGATTTATGTTTGCTTCAGTTTAGTCAGCTGCCTCTCAAGCCTGTGCCAATGCGCGATACAGCAACCCTAAAATATGAGGAGCCTCTATTTAGTTTAAGCTTTCCTAGAGGCGGTAATGTGCCACAGCCATCACATGGCAATGTTAAGGCCTTATATAATGCTCAAGGGGGCACTATTATTCAATCTGATGTGCAGTTTCATTTAGGCTCTAGCGGCGGTGCATTGTTTGATGAAAAATTTAATCTGGTTGGTATCTCAACCTTTAAAAGCCCAGGCAGAGGCAATTATTATCATATTCCAGTAGAGTGGATTAAAGAGCTGATGAATGCGCCAGCCACTAATGACTTCAATACGATGGAGGTGCCTTTTTGGGCTGTGCCTTTAGTCGAAAGGCCTGCCTTTATGCGGGTGGTGGTGCCATATCAAAATAAAGAGTGGGCGGCATTAAAAGACATTGCCCAAAAGTGGGTTAAAGCAGAGCCAGCATCAACAGACGCTTGGTATTATTTAGGGCTGGCAGAAGAAGGCGGCGGTGATATTGAGGTGGCGAAAGCACACTTTAAAAAGTCTGTTAGTTTGAATGGACGTAAGTTAGGTGCGTTAAATGCTTTGTCACGGATTGCCTATCTGCAAAAAGATAAGCAAGCACTCGCTAGCCTAGAGTCTGCTGTTCGACCTTTGAATCAAGAAGATGCTGATGAGGTCGCAAATAAATTGGCACAGCTATAAAAATAATAGGGGTCGGCGCAAATTTAATTCAACCTCAACCCGTCTTAATTAATCTGTTGCTCAGTTCACTTCATCGCATACAACTTAGCTGCAATCATCCATGCAACTGGTGCTGCGGATACAAAGCCTAGCAGTGCGGCGCCGATGATTGGTTTGGCAGTATCGTAGCCTAATGCCAATACAAGAATGATAAAACAACCCATTAATACAGTGGATGCGAGCGCGAAAATTATTGAGAATAAGCGTGTCATATCCAGCCTCCTTCGTCACATGATTTAAGTTGCGTTGAGTCTTGATAACTCAATCATGCGCTTATTGCGGGACTACTTATTGATGTGGGTCAAAATGTGCGTGAATAGCGTGCATTTTGCCAAGATTTATTTTGCTAAGTGCGCGGTTTGATATCGTCGTGGAGATAAGCCAAAAAACTTGGAAAAGCGGCGACTGAAATGGCTGGGGTCACAAAAGCCGAGTTCGTAGCATGCTTCTGTGATGGTGTGGCCTTGGTTAATCATCTCAGCGGCTTTTTTCAGGCGAAGTTGCTGTTGATATTCGTTTGGGCTGCAGCCGAGTTGCTTTTTAAACTCTACAAAAAATCGGCTACGGCTCATGCAGGCTTTTTTGGCAAGCGTTTCAATCTCTAATGGTAGCTGGTAGTGTGTTGCTAAGTAGCTTAGCACTGCGGTGATGCCATTGGCATCAGGCCGCTTTTTACTGTAGCTAAGCAGTATTTCACGCCCTTGTTGGCGCAGCATTTTAACGATTAATTCTGTGACACCTAAATCCAACATGATTTCTTTATCAGGGTGGTTTTGGGTGAATAAATTCACCAACCTTTCTAACAGTTGTTGTGTGTCAGTCGTGTGGTGATTGTGAATAACATTGGGTTGATATTCCCAGTCATGGTCAACCGTATCAAGCGTCGTTAAGTCGCGCATCCGTTCTGAGACATGCTCAATGCGTTCTGTTGGTAGCTCAATGGTGAGGCAGGTGGTTGGGCGTGTCTCTTTTGCTTCAGGAAAATCAATTTCTACATATTCC
>SPJO01000167.1 GCA_006844635.1 Methylophilaceae bacterium
GTTCAGATGAAGAAAGTTTGCGGACCACAATCAATACACTTAGATCGCAACAGCAACACGATCAGCGTGCTTTTAGCCAAGCTGAGGCGGAAGTGCAGTCATTAGAGAAGATTCAGCAGTCATTAAATGCAGACGGCAAGCTATCGGACTGGTTAAAGGGTAGGGGTTTAAAAGAAAATGCACGCTTGTGGGAAAAGGTAAACATTGAAGAGGCATGGCGCGTAGCTTTTGAAGCGGTATTGGGCGAGCGTTTGAATGCATTGCTATCTGATGAGTTGCAAGCCGGTGAACGCCCGCCAGGGGCGTTGGTATTAGGCTTTTCTAGAACAGCAGCACAGACAGCAAAAGGCAACACGGCATATACACCCTTAATCACAACGCTAGCGGCAACAGCATCAGAATTGAACAGTATTCTGGAAGATTGGTTAGATGGTTATTATTTGTTGCCCGATGGTGAAGATGGCATTCAAGCCAGTAAAGCGTTAGCCTTAGGCGAAAGGCTAGTCAATAAGCAAGGTGATGTATTTAGTCGTACTAGTGTTGTGTACCATGGAGAAAATACTAATTTACATGGTGTTATCGAGCGGCAACAACGTTTAACAGAGTTGCAAAAAGCATTGCCTGACCTGCAGGGTGCGATGGCTGCAACAATAAAGTCACTAGAGGATGCAGAGCATCAACTCAGCGAGTTGCGCACACAACAGCAAGAGCATAACAATCAATTGAGAGAGGCGATGCAATCGCTGAATCACGCGCAGCTTGCAGTTTCTAAACTGGAACAATTGCGTGAATCGAATATTGCGCAAGAGAAGCGCTTGTTGTCAGATATTGAAACGACCAAAAATCGGCACGCACAATTGCTCGCTGATGTGCAAAGTAAAGAAAGTCTAATCAGTGACACTACCAGCAATGTGGCGACGCTTGAATCTGCACAGGCAGCAGATGCCGAGAAACGAGCGGCAGCCGAAGAAGCCTATCATGAACTAAGAGAGTCTGTGGCATCAGCAGAGAGAAAGCATCAAGAGTCCGAATTCGAAATAAAGATTATAAATAATAATATCAATGATTTAAATAATAAACTTAATGTAATAAATGAAGAAAAAGAAGCATTTTCTTTACGTAAAACGGAAACGCAAGAAACGTTAAATGCAACGCCGATGGAGACGCTCAAGCAACATTTAAGCGAAGCGGTAACCAGCAAGCAACAAAAAGAAGTGGCATTGTCTGAAGCACGTAACTTAATGGAGTCGAAAGAGGCTGAGTTAAAAGAGTTAGAGCAAGTTCGCATGAAAAATGAGCAGCAATTAAGTCCATTGCGTGACCAACTGGAACAAAGCCGACTGACAGAGCAGGAGGCTAGGATTCATTTTGAACAATGCCAAACAAGTCTTGAAGAGACCGGTGTGAATGAGCAAGAAGTACTAACGGCGCTAGATGACACAGCAAAAGCCAGTGAATACGCAGAGAAGACCAATCAATTAGAGCGCCAAATTGAACGTTTAGGCGCTGTAAATTTAGGCGCGATACAAGAGTTAGAGAGTGAAGCGGAACGTAAGACCTACCTTGATAGTCAAATGCAGGACTTGATTGAAGCGAGCGAAACGCTAGCGGATGCCATTAATAAAATTGACAAAGAAACACGTGAAAAGTTAATGGCAACCTTTAATGAAGCTAATAAGCACTTTGGCGAGCTGTTTTCTACCTTATTTGGCGGTGGTCAAGCCCAATTAGAGCTTTTAGGTGAGGAAATTTTAGATACAGGCTTACAAGTGTCTGCACAACCGCCTGGTAAGAAGAACACAACGATTCAATTACTTTCTGGCGGTGAGAAGGCCTTAACGGCACTAGCACTGGTGTTTGCTTTATTTAGATTAAACCCGGCACCATTTTGCTTAATGGATGAGGTTGATGCTCCTTTAGATGATAGTAATACTGAACGTTTTTGTGCCATGGTGAAAAAAATGTCAGAAAACACGCAATTCTTATTTGTCAGTCACAATAAAATCACCATGGAAATCGCACAGCAATTGATTGGTGTCACAATGCAAGAATCAGGTGTATCTCGTATTGTTGATGTTGATATTGATGCAGCGATGCAAATGCAGGCATAATATTTATACATGCGTTTAAACATTAACAAAGCATTCTAAAGTAAAATAAAACAATGTCAGATTTACAGATTGTACTTATTGTTCTCGGCGCAATTATTATTGCGGCAGTCGTCGTTTATAACTGGTTGCAAGAAAGAAAGCTCCGTGAAAACATCACAGAGGAATTTATCGTTCCGAAAAAAGATGTTTTAGTTGACGAGTTTTATGTCGATCCAGATGCATTAGTGGAAAAAGAGTTTGATGGTGATGTTCATAAAGATGAAATCATTAACAAACTACATGAAGATGACGTTAAAAAAGAGCCTTCTTTAGACGAACAAGCATTGCCGTCAGTGGAGCCAGAACCGCAAGCGACCGCGCCCGAAACGCCTGCAAAGGCTGCTGTTGAAGCAGCACCAACAGTAACGGAAAGTGCTCCGCCACCACAAGCAACAAAAGAAGAAATAGCGTCTAAAACACAGGAAGCGGAAATTGTTGTTGAAAAAGGTATATTGCCACCAGAATTTGACCCCATTGCAACCACTTCTCTTCCCGATGATGTACATTCACAAATTGATTTAACAGCCTTTTTATACGCATCTAAAAATATTGATAAGCAAGCAATGCTTGAACTATCCAAAACAACATTGAAAGACATAGGTGTTAAGGTGTTTTACCATGGCCTTGATGAGCAAGATGTTTGGCAGCGCATTGATGATACGTCATCCGAAATGCCAGCCGCATACAAACAAGTGGCTTATAGCTTGCAGTTAGCCGATAGGAGAGGGCCTGTCCCGAAGCCTGTATTGAATAAATTTCAATTTGCTGTTGAAACGATAGGCTTAGAGTTCAGTGCACATGTTGAGTGGCAAGGTAAAGGGGATCCAGCCACGAGAGCCGTTGATCTGGATAAATTCTGTATGGACGTAGACCAGCTTGTTAGCGTGCATTTAGTACAAGGTGAAACGCCCATTCATGGCACAAAATTTAAGGGCTTGGCAGAAGCTGAAGGCTTAAAATTAAAGCATAGCCAATTTAGCTTCTTTGACGACAGCACCAGTGAAGTGCCGCAATATATTTTAATTAATGCAGATGGCCAACCATTTACTGCCGATGGTTTACGCAGTGATATTGTGAGGGGTGCCACGTTTCAAATTGAAATCCCTAAAGTTGCAAATTGTGAAAAAACCTTTAACGATATGATTGCAACAGCGCAAAAAATGGCGAATAGTCTAGGCGCGCGGATGGTGGATGACAATCAGAAACCACTAGGCGAACTTCAAATAGAAAAAATCCGACAACAGCTAAAAGTGATTCATGCAACGATGGTGGCACGCGGCGTTATGCCAGGTAGCCCCAGCAGTATGCGCTTATTCAATTAAGCCGTTCTCATGTTAACGATAGAAGTGGCTCGTGAGAAAGTGAACGCGTTGTTAACGCAATTAGCAGCATATGACCATGCGTATTATGTGCTTGATACACCAACAGTCAGTGACAATGAATATGACGGCTTATACCGTGAGCTTGTTGCACTAGAAACCGAGTTCCCAGAACTTATTTCCCCAGAATCACCCACACAGCGCGTCAGTGGCCGTGCTTCAGAGGTCTTCAGTAGCGTGACACACAAGCAGGCAATGTTATCGCTCAACAACGTCTTTGCTACGGACGAGTTACAAGCGTTCAATACGCGCATTATGGAAGGCTTAGATATCACAGCAGTTGAATATGCGGTAGAGCCTAAGTTTGATGGCTTAGCCATTACTTTAACCTATGAAAACGGCTACTTCGTCCAAGGTGCTACACGGGGTGATGGCTATACGGGTGAAAATGTTTCGCATAACTTGCGAACCATTGAGAGTATTCCTAAGCAACTGCCACTTAAGACACCTCCAGCCTTATTAGAAGTGCGTGGTGAGGTGTTGATGTTCAAAAAAGATTTTGAAGCGCTTAACCAGCGACAGGCAGCCTCTGGCGAAAAGTTATTTGCCAACCCGCGCAATGC
>SPJO01000171.1 GCA_006844635.1 Methylophilaceae bacterium
ATAACAGTATTACCAACGATAATGTTTTCGTGAGGGACACAATCAAAGGTTGTTGGTGGTTTGATGATAATGCGACCGCCACACATACCTTTACCAACATAATCATTGCCTTCACCAGACAATTCAAAGGTAATGCCTTTTGCTAAGAAAGCAGCAAAACTTTGGCCAGATGTACCAGTGAAGTTCACATGAATCGTGTCATGCGGCAAGCCCTCGTTACCATAACGTTTAGCAATTTCGTGTGACAACATCGTACCAACAGTACGGTTCGTATTCACAATTGGTGTATCAATCATCACTTTAGTGCCATTCTCTAACGCAGCTTTTGCCTGTTTAATTAGCTGATTATCCAGTGCATTTTCAAGTCCATGATCTTGGTCCTCTTGCTGATATCTCGCGACACTATCAGGCATATCTGGCAAGTGGAAGATTTTGCTAAAGTCTAAGCCATTAATTTTCCAATGGTCGATTCCTTTTTGCATATCGAGCAAATCAGCACGGCCGATTAAATCGTTAAATTTAGCCACGCCCATTTCAGCCATTAGTTCACGAATTTCTTCCGCAACGAAGAAGAAGAAGTTCACCACATGGTCTGGCTGGCCTGTAAATTTCTTACGTAACTCTGGGTCTTGTGTTGCCACACCAACAGGACATGTGTTGAGGTGACACTTACGCATCATGATGCAACCTTCGACGACCAATGGTGCTGTTGCAAAACCGAATTCATCAGCGCCCAATAAAGCACCAACCACAACATCACGGCCTGTTTTCATTTGGCCGTCAACTTGCACAATAGATCGACCACGCAACTGGCTCAGTACTAAGGTTTGCTGTGTTTCAGCCAGCCCTAATTCCCACGGACCACCAGCATGCTTAATAGATGATAATGGTGAAGCACCAGTACCACCATCATGGCCTGCAATCACAACATGGTCAGACTTCGCTTTAACCACACCTGCAGCCACAGTACCGACGCCCGTTTCAGAAACGAGCTTTGTAGAAATCGAAGCATTAGGGTTTGCATTTTTCAAATCATGGATTAACTGCGCTAAATCCTCAATTGAATAAATATCATGATGTGGTGGTGGTGAAATAAGACCAACACCAGGCACGGAGAATCTTAGTTGCGCAATATATTGCGACACTTTATGCCCTGGTAATTGACCACCTTCTCCCGGCTTAGCGCCTTGTGCCATTTTAATTTGGATTTGATCCGCATTAGATAAATACTCAGCGGTCACACCAAAGCGACCAGAGGCCACTTGTTTAATGCGTGAGCGCATCGAGTCACCCGCTTTTAAGGCAACATCTTTTTCAATCAACTCTTCACCAAACACTTCTGCCATGCTGGTATCTTTTGCAACTGGGATAAAGCGTTTTTTGTCTTCGCCACCTTCACCTGTGTTCGATTTACCGCCAATCCGGTTCATCGCCACAGCGAGCGTTGCATGCGCCTCGGTTGAAATAGAACCAAGAGACATCGCCCCTGTTGCAAAGCGCTTCACAATTTCTTTTGCAGGCTCTACTTCATCTAATGGAATCGCTTTTGCTGCTGGCTTAATATCAAACAAGCCACGCAATGTCATATGACGGCGACTTTGGTCATTGATTAATGCAGCGTACTCTTTGTAGGTCTCATATTTATTTGTACGGGTTGCATTTTGTAGCTTAGCCACTGACTCTGGTGTCCACATATGCTCTTCACCGCGTACACGGAACGCATATTCTCCACCTGCTTCTAATGCATTGGCTAGCACTGGGTCAGTACCAAACGCTTTATGATGACGGCGTACTGCCTCTTCGGCTAACTCATCTAAACCAATACCTTCGATTTGTGTGACCGTACCCGCAAAATATTCATCCACAAAGGCGCTGTTTAGGCCAATCGCTTCAAATTTTTGTGCACCGCAATATGACTGATAGGTAGAGATGCCCATTTTAGACATAATCTTGTACAAGCCTTTACCAATGGCTTTGACAAAATTAGCGCAGCCAGTTTCGGCATCATCTGTCATGGTTTTGATGGTTTCAAATGTTAACCAAGGGCAAACCGCTTCCGCACCATAACCCGCTAACAAAGCAAAGTGATGCACTTCACGCGCAGAACCAGTATCAATCACCAAGCCTGTGCTAGTCCGCAATCCAGCTTTAACTAGATACTCATGTGTTGCAGAGCAAACTAGCAATACTGGAATCGCGATGCGATCTTTAGAAATATTACGGTCTGATAAAATCAGCACATTGTAACCATCTCTTACCGCTTGTCCTGCTTGGTCATGTAGGGCATCTAACGCAGCCTTCATACCTGCCTGGCCTTCGCTTGCTTCATAGGTCACATCTAGCACGATGGACTTATACTGACCATCTGTTAACGCACTGATATTCTTAATTTTTTCTAGCCCATCTAAACTAATTACAGGCTGGCTCATCTCTAAGCGTAGTGGCGGGTTTGTTTCTTCCCCCACTGCCAATAAGTTTGGCTTAGGGCCAATAAATGTGACCAGCGACATCACCATTGCCTCGCGAATCGGGTCAATTGGTGGGTTAGTCACTTGTGCGAATAGTTGTTTGAAGTAACTATAAAGTGGTTTTTCTTTATTCGATAGCACAGGTAATGCAGCATCATTTCCCATTGAACCAGAGCCTTCTTGCCCGTTGGCAATCATCGGCTCTAATACAAACTTAATATCTTCTTGGGTATAACCAAATGCTTGTTGTGAATCAAGCAAGCTCGCTTGTAGCTCAACAACTGCTTTTTCACCTGGTAGACTACCGAGGTGATAACGCGTTTTATCAATCAAATCACGATAAGGCTTCGCTGTTGATATCTCAGCTTTCGTCTCATTATCATCAATAATGCGCCCTTGCTCCATGTCGATAATCAACATCTTGCCTGGCTCTAAACGCCATTTCTTGACGATTTTTTCTTCAGGGAAGGTAATCACACCCATTTCAGAAGCCATCATGACAATATCGTCATTTGTCACTAAATAACGGGCTGGGCGTAAGCCGTTTCTATCCAGTGTCGCACCAATCATTTGACCATCCGTAAAAGCAACAGCTGCAGGGCCATCCCATGGCTCCATAATGGCGGCATGGTATTCGTAGAACGCACGTCGATCTGCGTCCATCAATGCATTATTACTCCAAGCTTCCGGAATCAACATCATCATTGCATGTGGCACACTATAACCACCAGCAACTAATAACTCTAAACAGTTATCGAAACAAGCTGAATCTGACTGGCCTTCTGCAATCAGCGGCCATAATTTATCAAGATCCTCGCCTAAATTAGCTGATTCCATGGTCGCGCGACGCGCGTGCATCCAGTTAACATTACCACGCACCGTATTAATTTCACCATTATGCGCAATCATACGGAATGGATGTGCCAGCTCCCAAGAAGGGAAGGTGTTGGTTGAGAAGCGTTGATGTACTAGTGCTAATGCTGAAGTCACACGCTCATCTTGTAAGTCTTTGTAGTAGACACCCACCTCATTCGCCAGCAACATACCTTTGTAGTTAATCGTACGGCTTGAAAATGAAGGCACATAAAAATCAGCAGCATCGTTCATCAACGTTAAATCACGTACCGCATGCTCAATACGCTTGCGAATAACAAAACATTTACGCTCGAAAACCGTTTGATTTTCAGCAGAGCTACCGATAAATACTTGGCGCATAGTTGGCTCAACGGCTTTGGCTGCATCGGCAATATTACTATTATCGACGGGCACATTACGCCAGCCTAATACTGTTTGCGCTTCTTCAACGACGATATCTTCAATCACCCGCTCGCATCGTTGACGGCTTCTTGCGTCTCTCGGCAAGAATAAATTACCAATCGCATATTCACCTGCTTTTGGTAAGTCAATGCCCACGCGCTTCGCTTCTTCCTGCATGAATGCATCAGGAATCTGCATTAATAAGCCAGCGCCATCACCTAACTTAGGGTCATAGCCTGTTGCACCACGGTGCGTTAAATTTGTGAGCAATTGTAAGCCTTGCTTAACAATCTCGTGCGTTTGCTTACCTTTAATGTGAGCAACAAAACCAACG
>SPJO01000170.1 GCA_006844635.1 Methylophilaceae bacterium
GCTGCTTCAATATTTGCAAGTCTTCCATTTGTACGCGGATGCTCTTCTCAATATTCTCAAGCTCTAAGATACGGTCTTCCAATGTATCCGTTGCTTTATAAATACGTTTAATACTCTCTAAGCGGCGACGTAGTTGTAGCTGATGCTCACGTACCTGTGATTCCATCGGCGAGATAACTGCTTTCAACCAATTCTCAACATCTCTATTGGCCACTTCATAAACATGTACAACACGGCTTGCCAATGTTTCAAAGAATTTCGTTGTTAACGTCATCTTCTCATTGGCAATCATATTAAATGCTGTATCAAACTGTTCTTTATAAGCGCGCTCTAGCTTAGAAATTTCTTTTTGGTAACGTAATGTAGAAAATGCTGGTGGCTCTGATTTACGTAATCCATGCTCTTTTGAGAACTTGTCATACATCACATCCATCATTTTCTTAATTTCATCAATCTGCTCGTCTGATGAAACCAACCGCGTTTTCAACTCATCAAAGAAGCCATCCATGGCATCACGCATGGTTTTAGTAAACTTAGCAGCCACCATTGATTCGCGTGTATTGTGCACTTTCAATTTAAGCGCTTCCATCCCTAGCAACGTGAATAGCTTATTCGTTTGCTGTGAGAACACACTTCGTAGCGCTTGGAACCGTTGCAAACCTTTTTCAAAGTTCTCTTTGTCTTGTTTGACTTTGTTCATCATGTGTTCGACCACATCTTCGTTCTTACCACGTAAGCCACGAAGCTCTTCAAGCTGGTCAACCACACCTGAAACGCGAGACTCTAAAATCATATTAGAGTTGTTAATTAAGTCTTCGATTTCATTTTTCGTGTTGTCATGCACGATTTCTTTTTTCGATGGAATCAGCTCTTCTGACAACGCCTTCTCAAGCTCTAACAAACGACTCTGCTCAACCAAAGCATCATCGCCATTGACTTTACCAAGCAAGCCTTTTTGTGCTGAGGTTGGGAAAATATGATCTTCGTCTAAGCTTAACAACTCACCTGTTGTTTTCACCTGCTTAGTGATTTCTTTTTCGACCTCTTTTTCAGTCTTCAACTCATCCCACAAGCCATCAATCTTGTTAAGCACAGCCATACGGCCTTTTTGCTTCCAACGTGTGCCACTAATATATTGACGCCAAACATCAATTTCAGACTTGGTCACCCCTTGGTCAGCCGCTAAAATAAATAACACGGCATGCGCATTCGGCAACATATTCAGTGTTAATTCAGGCTCGGTACCAATCGCATTTAAACCTGGCGTATCCAGAATCACTAGACCTTGCTCTAATAAAGGATGCGGGAAGTTAATCACAGCATAACGCCAGCAAGGAATATCAATAGTGCCATCTTTATTCACACTCATGGCATCATCACTACTGTTTGGATCAAACAAGCCGAATTTTTCAGCTTCTTCTACACTGACTGTTTTGGTTTGGCTTACCTGCTCAAAGGCCTTCGCCATACTCTCGTTTGACTCTACATCAAACTCAACAACGGTCCACTCTTCAGGGTAGCGTTTATATTCTGTGGTGGTTGCATCTAGTGCACGGGTATCAATTGGCAATAGTTGCAATGAAGTCGGCTTAGAAGCATCGTACAATAACTCCGTTGGACACATGGTTGTACGGCCTGCACTAGAAGGCAACAAGCGCTGCCCGTAACCAGCAAAGAAAATAGCATTAATTAATTCAGATTTACCGCGAGAAAACTCAGCGACGAAAGCGACATTCAACTTATCTTCACGCAAGCGCTCAAGCAAGTTGGTTATCCGCTGGTCTACCTGTGCATCATTCAGCTCTTGCTCATTCAGCCAACTGCGATAGTCGCAAATGCTGTCAACAAGCGCTTTCCTCCACTCAGAATAACCTGCAAGTTGTAATGCTAAATCTGTATCTGCCATTGTTTTTCCTAGAATTGGCTTCTTTATATACGGCTACAACTGTAGCACGAAGATTAAAAAATTCAACTAAATCAGTCATGTTTCACCATAATTTAACCTAAATTCTGACAAAAGGTGACTTTTGTGCGACAAACGGTCATTCAAACAGATATTTCTCTTCAAAAGCCATCAATATATTAAGGCTTTGCCATGTTCTGCTATCATTTCATCTTAGCAATCATTTTACGGTATTTTTTAAGTATGAGCGGCCTAAACGCCAACACCCCGACACCTGTCGATATCAAGCTACATCAAGCATCCAAACTGTTAGAGATTCAGTTTAACAACAACACAGAGTGTATGTTGTCTTGTGAATTTTTACGTGTTTACTCTCCTTCCGCGGAGGTGAAAGGCCACGGCCAAGGTCAGGAGGTCTTACAAGTGGGTAAAGAAGGTGTCAGCATTACGGGCATTGAACCTGTTGGCAATTATGCAATCAAGTTAATATTCTCAGATGGACATGACACAGGCTTATACTCCTGGGATTACCTTTATCACTTAGCGGAGAATTACGAAGCAATGTGGTTAGAATATATTGGAAAATTGGACGCGGCTGGGCATAAAAGGAAAGAACATGGCTGATAAAGAAACACACTTTGGCTTTCAATCTGTCAAAGAAGACGAAAAGCAGCAAAAAGTTGGGGAAGTTTTCCATTCTGTCGCACAGCAGTACGACATCATGAATGATGTCATGTCTGCGGGCATGCACCGCCTATGGAAGCGCTTTACCGTCAATACTAGCGGCGTTAAAACCGGCGATAGTATCTTAGACATTGCTGGCGGTAGTGGCGACTTATCCAAGCTATTTAGCAAAAAAGTTGGGCCTAGCGGCCAAGTCGTCTTAACGGACATCAACGCCTCCATGTTGCGTGTCGGCCGTGACAATATGATTGATGCTGGCTTAAGTATCCCTGCGACACAATGTAATGCGGAGTACTTACCCTTTGCTGACAACTCATTCGACTGCGTTATCGTTGCATTTGGCCTGCGCAACATGACGCACAAAGACCACGCACTAAAAGAAATGCAGCGCGTCCTCAAAGTGGGCGGGCGGCTGCTCGTGCTTGAATTCTCCAAGGTATGGGAGCCACTCAGTAAAGCGTACGACACTTACTCATTTAAACTACTACCATTCATGGGCAAACTGATTGCCAAAGATGCAGAGAGCTACGAATATCTAGCAGAGTCCATTCGCATGCATCCCAACCAAGAGACTTTAAAGCAAATGATGGTCGATGCAGGCTTAAGCAAAGTTGATTACTATAATCTAAGTGCAGGGATTGTGGCTTTACACAAGGGCTACAAACTGTCATAGGTTCACATATGCTATTCAAACCCGTCGCCGCGCAGTTTTTACAACACCTTACGCAACAAAACAATTGGTCACGTAAGCACCTACTGCCATTTGCAGGCAAAGTCGTGCAATTCAACATGGTCGTTGTCAAAACAACGTTATTGATTTTAGAGGATGGCAGCCTAGGCGTTGCAGCTGACAATGCCGAGATAGACGCAACCATTCATATCCCACCGAGTTTGGCATTGCGCCTGATGGCAAAAGATGAAGCGGCAAAAATGCTCATTAAAATTGATGGTGATAGCCACCTCGCTACAGAACTCGGCAAAGTCCTGCAACTAATTCGTTGGGATGTTGAAGAAGACTTAAGTAAAATGATTGGTGACATTCCCGCAAATAAAGCTGCAGCATCAAGCAAAAAAGCATTTGCAGCAGTCAAGAAACAGTCGATAAATGCCGCAGAAATGTTGACGGAATACTGGCAAGAGGAGCAACCTCTTTTAGCGAAAAAATGGCGTGTTGAGCAGTTCATCAGCGAAGTTGACACGCTCACGAGTGATGTCGCACGATTCCATAAAAAGCTCGACAAACTAAGCAAACAATTCAAAGAAAGCCGTGCCAAATAAACCATGCATTATCTTCGTTTAATTTACATTGTTTGGGTGACATTATGGTTCCGTCTCGATGACTTTATTTCTCAAACATCAGGCTTCCACCCACTGCAACTGCTGATCAATGTGCTGTTCTCTTGGCGTAGTAAACAGCCAGCGCGCGGTATTCGTTTACGCCTAGCG
>SPJO01000166.1 GCA_006844635.1 Methylophilaceae bacterium
GCACTCGGCAATTTAAAGGCAGTATACCGACAGGAACAATTCTTGAAGAACACAGAGGCTACCTGTTTTCTGCAAGCGGTAACTATTTATATTATTCAGACCCACTTGATTATGAAATTTACGATTACTTAGAGAACGCTATCTCATTTGGATCAGAGATTACGCTCTGTATTTCACTCGAAACAGGGCTTTATATTTCAACGCTGGATGAAGTGTTCTTTTTATCAGGAGAATCTCCAGAAAACTGGATACTGAGATCGGTCTATGACTTCGGAGCCAAGGCAAATACAGCGATTCGTATAAATCTGGATAACCTTTTTGAGAATACATCAGGGGGTTATGCTGCTCTATTTGTCTCAAGTGAAGGCTTTATTTGTGTGGGCCTACCTGATGGCTCTATTCAAAACCTGACAAACAGAAAGTATAAGATCGATCCAACCCTAACTTTGAACAGTACTGCCCTAAATAGTCAGTACTTATTATCAGTCACATAAATTAAAAGAGAGAAATTATGGCCCTTAGACGATCAACCGGTCACCTGGATAAGATGGGTGGCAACAAAACGAATATGGTAACCAATGGCCAGTTTGATACGGATGCATCAGGCTGGACAGCTCTGGACTCCACTATCAGTGTAGTTGGTAACGAATTAGTTGTTACCGAGACAGGCAGTACTAACGCCGGTAAGGCTTATCAAGATATTACCACCCGGGCTGGTAGGATTTATAAACTCATGGTCAGCTTTAAAAAAGGCTCGTCCGCTACCGGTAAAGTGCTGATTGGCACCCCCACAAACAGCGCAGAGATCCATACGTCAGAGGCTTATTCAGATGTGGCCTTGACAGAAAAGACCTTCCTCTTCATTGCTACAGAGTCCACAACCCGGATTACGCTACAGTCAGACAGTACCACAGCCGGTGAAACATCGATATTTGACAATATCGTCTGCGAAGAACTGATTGACGGCTTTATGGAGCTGTACCGCAACTGTAAAATCTATGTCTACACAGGGGCACAACCGGCTTCAGCCAACAATGCTAAAACAGGAACACTGCTATACACATTAACTAAAGACGGGGATGGCATAACCGGTTTAACCTGGGGTGAGTCTGTCAACGGCGTGATTTCAAAAGAGGCTAATGAATCCTGGAAAGGTACTGCGGTTGCAGCCGGTATCGCAGGCTGGTTTCGCTGTGTTGAAGAAGGAGGTGATCCGGATCAAGCCAGCACTACCGAAGCACGCTTTGATGGAGCTATTGCAACGTCTAATGCAGAAGCCACCATGAGCAACCTCAATATTGAAGTGGATGCCGTGCAGACAGCCACATCATTTACTTATACGCAGCAAGATCTGGTGTAAACATGGCAATCAAAAACGGTGCACGTATAAAAGAAAGCTCGGTGTCCTCGGGCACCGGTACCATTACCCTCTCGGGTGCGCTTGCAGGCCATCGGGCTATCACTGATGCCTTATCCGATAGTGACGAGATGATCTACTGGTTGCTGGATGCTAATGGTTTAGGCTGGGAGCTGGGCAAAGGCACATTGATAGCAGGCTCGCCCAATACTTTTAGTCGTGATCTGATCTATGACTCCAGTAATAGTGGCTCAGCCATCAGCCTTAGTGTGCCTCCGGGATCAGATACACATTTTATTTTTAGCGGGGCGGTGCCTGATAAAGCGGTCTCAGAACAGGATTACCTGGATCTTGGATTGTTGAACCCAGAACTGGCTGCCTATTCAGAACGCCTGATTACAGCATCTATCAGTGCTGGCACGGTAGATTTTGACCTGGCCTTAGCCAACAACTTCGAGCTGGTTCTGACCGAGAACGTTACCGCTACGACATTCAGCAATGCAAAGTCCAGTGGCAAGACAGCCTCGTTTAGTTTAAAACTTAGTCAGGATGCGACCGGTAGCAGGACTTTTACGTTTCCAGCCAATGTTCGATTCCCAGGAGGCACAGCCCCCACACTGGTATCAGGTGCTGATGAATACGACCGGCTTTACTTCGTAACAGAAGATGGCGGTACAACATGGGACTGCATACATGGTGGCGGAGCGTTTGCATAATGTTGGGTTTAGCTAAAGCAGCAACTTTGAAGCAGGGTGGCGGGTCAGCTAGTGGGCAGGCATATCGGTATCTGAGGGCGTATTTTGATTTGTCGGCATCGGGTTATGATGAGGCATATCTAAGAGAAATTGAATACATAGACTCTAGCAGCACATCTTACCCAACGCAAGTTATGACGAATAATGCCGCTCCCGCGCCTTTAGTCGCCTCTGGTAATACAGGAGGGAATTACTATAGGCTGTTTGATAAATCGACTACTGTAAACGCTGTGGGGGGGACGGGGACCTGGAACACTAGATTTATCCAGCTGGATTTAGGAGTTGAAGAATTCGTTGCTGCGGGAGGCCATATTAAAGTATTTGCGAATCTCCCCGGGGGCACGCTTGAGTTAAGAAAAGTCGAGGCATCGAATTCTGGATCGTTTTCGGGAGAGGAACAGGTTCTTTTTGATGGTACAAAGAGCTTGGTTTCTGGCGACAATACGCAAAATTTTGCATGATCATCTCGAATGACTATATCTATCTTGAACCGCTCGGGGTCTCGTCTGCCAGGGGCTATCAGCGGTTTCTTGAGATTGGTGCAATCAACCAGCACGACATTACTACAGGCTGCGGCGTGGAAGGCTTCGAAGAATGTTTTGCGCCGTCGCAGAACTGGCAGGCCATATCACGTTCTGAGTACAGCATTGTCGCAGACAAGCCGCTCCGGGTTCATGATATAGCCGGGCCTTTGTTTGATCATGTCATTAATAAAAGCCTTACGCTCTCTGAACTAATAAAGCTGGGTCTTGATGTGCGTTCTGATGTGCCGGTTATTGCATTGATACGCAACCCAATTGACCGGGCGATCAGCTTGTTTTTCCGCTCGGCAGAGCGCAGGCATTTAGATCGGACTATAGAGTTCTCATTCTACCAATGGCTTGAGCACGACAACTTTATTCATTATCTGTGGAAGCATCAGTGTGACTATCACAAACAAGTCACGCATCCAGTTCTCTATGAAGACTTTGATGCACATTTTACAGACACTTTAATTTTGACGCTTAAAAAACAGGCTTTTCCTGACGTAAAAAGGCCGGTCATATCTCATGATGACGTTTCTCTCCCTTATTGGTACATCGGTCGAGGTGTCCCAGAAGTATTAAAACCCATTCTTGAAGACCGCTATCATGACGATATCGAGCTGTGGATAAAAGTTTATAAAGACAGAACAGGTAAGGAGCCAAAGCTATATCGATGATAATTTCATATAGAAATAAGTTTGTTTTAATACATCCTTGCAAAACCGGTTCATCGAGTGCAGAAGCCATGTTGCACGAGTCTGGACTATTAGGTGAAAGTGATATCTATACAGAAGTGCGTGATTCTGTAGACAAAGCAGCGATCTACGATACAAATATCAAAGGTATCTCTTGCAATGCTATTCGAAAAATATCTCCATACACTATTCCTGATACAGCAGTTGATGATAACGGCGATGGGTATCCGCTTTTAAGTCATGCTACACCGACTGAGCTTTATCGACTTGGGTTGATTGACGAAGATATTTTAGAAAATTATCAGTTTCTAATTTTAGTCAGACACCCGGTCGAGCAATTTTTAAGCTGGTTCTTTTTTCATAGCGCACTAAAAAAGGCAGAAACATCATTGTATAGGCTGAATAGAGCTATCAATGTGCATCCTTGTAACCGATTCCTTGGCCGAAAAACAGATGATTATTTTAGTTGCGAGGATAGGCAGTTAAATAACACATTAGTTATCAGCAATATTAATACCCAGCTAAAAGCATTTATTCAGTCAAAGGGTGGTGGGTGTAGAGCC
>SPJO01000105.1 GCA_006844635.1 Methylophilaceae bacterium
GCTTTTCAAGTCTTGTTCTTTGTGGTCTATATTCCAATCACCGCAGACAACCACATCACGCCCACTGGCTTTTAGCGTTTCTAAATGCGGCATAAAACGCTCCATAACGCTATATTTAAAATTTTGCCGCTCTTCTCCACTAGAGCCACTCGGCAAATACAAAGACACCACAGACAAGTTTCCAAAACGACATTCTAGATAGCGCCCTTCATCATCAATATCTTGCTCACCCAAGCCAACAATCACATCATCCGGTGTTTGCTTACTATAAATGCCAACGCCGCTATAACCCTTCTTTTGTGCATAATGAAAGTGCCCAATATAGCCTTCAGGTGCTTGCATTTCTTCAGTGAGGTTATCCGCTTGTGCTTTTAGCTCTTGCAAGCAAACGATGTCTGCATCGGTGGTTTTTAACCACTCAAACATACCCTTCTTTGCCGCAGAGCGGATGCCATTTAAATTCAAGGTTATAATGCGCATTTAAATCCTTTGTTTATCGATTACATGTCAGACAACCATCAACAACTCTCACAAGACTTCATCGCATTCTGCATTCAGAAAGAGGTACTTAAGTTTGGCGAATTTAAAACCAAAGCTGGTCGCCTAAGTCCCTACTTTTTTAATGCGGGTCTATTTAATGATGGTGATAGCTTATTAAAGCTAGGTGAATTCTACGCGAATAGTATCGAAAAATCAGGCATTGCATTTGATATGTTGTTTGGCCCAGCCTATAAAGGCATCCCTCTGGCGGCAAGCATTGCCATTGCTTTTGCCAAACGTGGCCGTAACATCCCTTATGCATACAACCGCAAAGAAGCAAAAGATCACGGAGAAGGCGGTACAGTTGTTGGTGCGGCATTAGTCGGCAAAGTACTCATTATTGATGATGTCATCTCAGCAGGTACCTCTGTCAGAGAATCTGTTGAGCTTATCCGAGCTAACAACGCAACCCCTTGCGGCGTGAGCATTGCGTTAGACAGGCAAGAAAAAGGATTGGGAGCACTCAGCGCCGTTCAAGAGGTTGAGCAATCAAATAAAATACCTGTCAGCGCAATCGCCAACTTAAATGCGCTATTAAGCTTTATCGCGAATAAAAAAGAAATGGCAGACTACCTAGCCGCCATTGAAAGCTATCGGAACCAGTACGGTACTCGCTAAAGATTAACTTAACTTCTCTTTCAAAATCGCATTCACTTGCGCTGGATTTGCCTTACCTTTTGATGCTTTCATGGTTTGACCAACTAAAGCATTAAAGGCTTTCTCTTTACCTGCTTTATATTCTTCAATCATCTTCGGGTTTGCAGCCAACACTTCATCGACCATTGCCTCAATAGCGCCCGTATCGGAAACCTGTTTCAGGCCTTTGGCTTCGATAATGCTATCAACATCAGCATTGCCTAACCACATTTCTTCAAACACGTTCTTCGCAGCATTATTTGAAATCGTATTATCGGCGATACGCTTGAGCAATAACGCAAGTGCTTTGGCCTCAATCGGTGAATCAGTAATGATTTTATCTTCTGCATTGAGTTTCGCAGAAATACCGCCCATCACCCAATTGGCAGCCAGCTTGGCATCACCACCAGCATTGACTGTCTCAACAAAGTAGTCTGCCACTGCTCGGCTCGTCGTAATAGCAGCGGCATCATAAGCAGACAGTGCGTACTCACTTTCAAAGCGCGCTTTCATTGCTTCTGGCAATTCTGGCATTTCGGCTTGTATGCGCGCTTTATCCTCTTCAGTCACCTCAAGTGGTAGTAAATCTGGGTCAGGGAAATAACGGTAATCATTCGCCTCCTCTTTGCTACGCATGGCGCGCGTTTCACCCGTATCCGGGTTAAACAAGATAGTCGCTTGCTCAATGGTGCCGCCGTCTTCTATGGTTTCAATCTGCCATTGCGTTTCATAAGCTATCGCCTGCTGCATAAACTTAAATGAATTCAAGTTCTTAATCTCGCGACGCGTTCCAAGCGCTTGTGTGCCTTTTGGCCGCACGGAAACATTAACATCACAACGGAAGCTACCTTCTTGCATATTGCCATCGCAAATACCAATCCACTGCACAAGCTCATGTAATTTCTTGGCATAAGTGACTGCCTCAGCAGCGGAACGCATATCTGGCTCTGTCACAATCTCTAACAAAGGCGTGCCAGCGCGGTTTAAATCGATACCACTCATACCGTCAACAGCGCCATGGACAGACTTGCCGGCATCCTCTTCTAAATGCGCGCGCGTAATACCAACCACTTTTTCATAAGCCGCTTGTTTTTTAGTCTCTGGCACCTGAATGGTGATTTCCCCCTTGCCAACAACAGGCAACTCAAACTGACTGATTTGATAACCTTTAGGCAGATCAGGGTAAAAATAATTCTTCCGTGCAAACACGGACCTTGGTGCAATTTCAGCATCAACGGCTAAGCCAAATTTGACGGCACAGGCAACCGCTTCTTTATTTAATACTGGCAACACACCCGGCAGCGCAATGCTCACATCACAGGCTTGCGTGTTAGGCTCTGCGCCATACGCTGTTGAAGCACCTGTAAATATTTTTGTTTTTGTTTGCAGCTGTACATGCGTTTCCAGCCCAATAACAACTTCCCACTCCATTATTCAATTCCTTCAGGCATTTGCGTATGCCAATCTGTCGCTTGTTGATAGGCATGTCCAACATTCAACATGCGCGCCTCATCAAAATAATTACCAATAATCTGCAAACCAACCGGCAAGCCATGGCTAAACCCTGCAGGAATACTCATGCCGGGCAAGCCCGCCAAGTTTGTCGCAATGGTATAAATATCTTGTAGATACATCTCAACGGGATTACCAGACTTCTCACCTGTTTTAAATGCAGTTGATGGTACTGTTGGCCCCATAATGATGTCGCATTGTTTGAATGCGGCTTTGAAATCATCAGCGATTAAATGTCGGATTTGCTGTGCTTTTAAATAATAAGCATCGTAGTAACCCGCACTCAACACATAAGTGCCGATTAAAATACGGCGTTTAACTTCTGCACCAAAGCCTTCTGCTCGCGTCTTCATGTACATATCCATCAAGTCGTCATACTCAGCCGTACGGTGTCCATAACGCACGCCATCATAACGCGATAAATTACTAGAAGCTTCCGCAGGTGCTAAAACATAGTAAACAGGGATGGATAAGCTTGCATTAGGTAAAGAAATGTCAACAAACTCAGCACCAAGCTTTTTATATTCGGCAATGGCCGCATCAACCACTTTGGCTACGTCAGCATCTAAGCCTTCTGCAAAATACTCTTTTGGCAAGCCCACTTTAAGGCCAGCTAATGGTTTATTTAATTCACTCGTGTAGTCTTGCTTCGGATGGTTAAGGCTAGTCGAGTCTCTTTCATCAAAGCCCGCCATCACGTTCATCATCATGGCACAATCTTCTGCAGATTTTGCCATCGGCCCAGCCTGATCCAAACTAGAAGCAAAGGCAATCATGCCGTAACGTGACACCAGCCCATAAGTTGGCTTTAAGCCCGTGAAGCCACACAGAGAAGCGGGTTGTCGTATTGAACCACCCGTATCAGTACCTGTTGCCGCAGGGCATAACCGAGCCGCCACAGCAGCAGCCGAACCGCCACTACTCCCACCAGGCACCCGCTCTAAATCCCATGGATTTTTAACGCCACCAAAATAACTGGTTTCATTTGAAGAGCCCATTGCGAACTCATCCATATTAGTTTTACCCAGGTTCACGGCACCTGCTGCATCAAACTGTGCAATCACATGTGCATCATATGGCGCAATAAAATTCTCTAACATTTTTGAGCCACAAGTCGTTTTCCAACCTGAAGCGCAAAAAATATCTTTTTGGGCAATCGGGACACCTGTTAATGCACTGGCATTGCCTGCCGCAATCACTGCATCAGCCGCTCTGGCTTGCGTTAAGGTTTTATCCGCATCCACTGTAATATAAGCATTAATCTGCGGGTTATATTTTTGTATACGCTCCAAGAATGTCTGCGCCATTTCGACACTAGACACTTCTTTTTTCGCCAACATTTGGCTTAATTCTTTAAGGCTATGATTAATCATTCGGTTATCTTAATTCTTTTCGGTTTCAGGCGTAGCCTACTCAATGACTTTGGGGACTAAATACAAGCCGCTATCGACAGCGGGTGCATTTTGTTGAAAAACATCTCTCTGATTATCTTTTGTCACCACGTCATCTCGCAGCCGCTGCACAACATCTTGCGAATGTGACATGGGTGTAATCCCTGCTGTATCAACGGCTTGCATCTCTTCAATGAGAGACAAAATGCCTGAAAGTTTATCGAGTGTTTGAGCTGCTTCTGCGTCGTCAATTTCAATGCGCGCGAGGTGCGCGATACGCTTAATATCGGGGATGTTGAGTGCCATAACGCGTTTCTTATCTTCTGTTTTTTAACTTTAGTGTAATAAACTGCTCATCCGACTTAATTTTAATCGGAATATACGTTATTATACCTTGATTTTAAGGCATGCCTTACTCGTTTGAAACGCGTAAGCAAGCTTGACACATTCAGCACAGGAAAAAACATATGTTAGGTTCGTTAAGCAGTTATTTTTCTAATGATTTAGCCATTGATTTGGGCACAGCCAACACGCTCATTTATTCACGTGGCAGAGGGATAGTATTAGATGAGCCTTCCGTAGTTGCCATTCGCGTTGAAGGTGTGAACGGTAAAAAAGTCTTATTAGCAGTTGGTTCAGAAGCCAAAGGCATGCTTGGCAGAGCGCCAGCCAATATTCAAGCGATTCGCCCAATGAAAGACGGTGTGATTGCTGACTTTACAGTGACTGAGCAAATGCTCAAATTCTTTATCCGTAAAGCCCATGATTCACGTTGGTTCTCTCCAAGTCCACGCATTATCATTTGCGTACCTGTTGGCTCGACACAAGTAGAACGCCGTGCAATTAAAGAGTCTGCTGAACGTGCTGGTGCAAAGCAAGTATTTCTGATTGAAGAGCCAATGGCAGCTGCCATCGGTGCTGAAATGCCTGTCGCGGATGCAACTGGCTCTATGGTCGTGGATATTGGTGGCGGCACAACAGAGGTCGGCGTGATCTCACTAGGCGGCATTGTTTATGCCAAATCAGAACGTGTCGGTGGTGATAAGTTTGATCAAGCCATTATCGACTATATCCGCCGCAATTATGGCATGCAAATTTCAGAACCGACCGCTGAAGCCATTAAGAAGAAAATTGGCTCAGCCTTCCCTGGTTCTGAAGTATTAGAAATGGAAGTGACGGGTCGTAATCTTGCAGAAGGGTTACCACGTAAATTCACCATCTCTAGCAATGAAATCTTAGAAGCACTTACCGAACCACTCAATGCCATCGTTGGTGCTGTGAAGTCGGCACTAGAACAAACGCCACCTGAGCTTGGTGCTGACATTGCTGAAAAAGGCATGGTCATTACTGGCGGCGGTGCATTGCTTCGTGACTTAGATCGTTTGTTGATGGAAGAAACTGGCTTACCTGTCATTGTTGCAGAAGACCCACTCACCTGTGTGGCACGTGGTTGTGGTCGCGCTTTAGAAGAAATGGATAAACTGGGTAGCGTATTTGCAAGTGAGTAATCACTGCATTAACCAAACCGCCATATTGTGCACAAATGCTTAAGGGTGTTCATCAGAAACTAGAACCTCAACAAACGCCTGCCTTCTTTGTCCGCGGTGCCAGTCCATTCTCACGCATGGTATTTTTCTGTGCGCTTTCCATCATCTTGATGGCTGTTGACTCGCAAGTAAACTATCTTTCAAAGTTTAGGCAAGCGTTTATTGGTGGGCTTCACCCTTTGGAGCGCATCGCCAACACTCCCAGCGAGCTCATCCGAGATGCGAGAAAGTATTTTTCAACGCACAACCAGTTGGTACAAGAGAACTACCTCCTCAAGCAAAAGGCATTTGAGGACCAAGTAAAATTACAACGCTTAAAAGCCTTAACGGCAGAAAATGAACATCTGCGTAGCTTGCTTGGCGGCAACGTTCCAATTCACCCAAGAGCCATCCTTGGTGACATTTCGCACACAGGCCGAGACCCGTTTAGAAATGTGGTAATAGTAAACCGTGGCTCAAGACATAACATCAACGCTGGGCAAGCCGTTGTCGACTCTAATGGCGTCATTGGCCAAGTCACTCGCGTTTACCCCTTCAGCAGCGAGGTCACGCTCATCACCGATAAAAATTTATCAATTCCAATACAAGTCGAACGCAATCAATTACGGGCTATTGCATTTGGTCAAAGTGGCAACACATTAGACATCCCTTATTTACCAACCAATGTTGACATCAAGATTGGTGACAAGCTCGTTACATCTGGCATTGATGGTATCTACCCCGCCGGTCTAGCCGTCGCTACCGTCACAAAAATTGAACAAGACCCAGCATCACCCTTTGCCAAGATTATCAGCACCCCAACAGGGGAAGTCAGCCACCATCTACAACTGTTAATTCTAGAACTACCGGACCAAATAGAAGCTGACCTGCACCCCAAAGATCAGGAGGGTGCAGACTCAAAGGAAACAAAGTCTAACAAGGCGGAACGCAATGGATAAACCAACGCGCCTATATGTCTACATCACGTTAATGATTGCGCTGCTATTTCAGCTCTTTCCATGGACAGGGCAAGGCATCATTTTACGGCCCGACTTCATGCTAGTCGTGTTGTTATATTGGCTGTTACGCGCGCCTTATTTATGCAATATTGCAACCGCCTGGGTAGTGGGCTTATTAATGGACTTATCAACAGGTAGCTTACTAGGTCAGCATGCGCTTGCTTTTACACTAACCGCGTTCATTGCCTTAAGCTTTCAAAAAAGACTGGTGCTGTTTAGCGCCATGCAAATCGTCTCTTACGTCTTTGCATTATTGGTGTTTACACGTTTCACGCTACTGATATTGAAGTTATTTGCGGGTCACGAAGCACCTAGCTGGCACTACTTCTGGCCAGCGGTAACTAGTATTATTTTGTGGCAATTTTTAAGGTTGGTTTTGGGTTCAATTGCAAGACCCAAAGCGGGCAAGGCAGATTAAACCTCTATGCATCACAGAAAAGAGCTCAAAAATCACTACAATGAACTACGCCACTTTAAGCTACGCCTTATTGTACTCGGTGCATTGGTTTTTGTCGGCTTCGCTATACTTGCCTCACGCTTCTATTTTTTGCAAATTAAGCGCTATGATCACTACCACACACTAGCGGAAAACAACCGCATTTCCATCACCCCCATTGCACCTAACCGCGGCCTCATTACTGATAGAAATGGCACGATTATCGCGCACAACTTTTTTGTCTACACCTTAGAAATTACGCCTGCAAAGGTAGACAACCTTAAGCAAACGATTGATGACATCAGTCAGTTAGTCGAAATCTCCAAAGGAGATTTAAAACGTTTTGAGAAACTAAAAAGACGAAGCCATGGGTTCGAGTCTGTTCCGCTACGTACGCATTTAAATGAAGTTGAGGCAGCAATATTTGCCGCCAACCGTTTCCGCTTTCCAGGCGTGGACATCAAGTCTCGCTTATACCGTCATTACCCAAACGGTAAATTAGGGGCCCATATTGCTGGCTATATTGGTCGCATCAACGATAAAGATCTAGAAAGGCTCAAAAAAGCTGACTTACTCTCTAACTACAAAGGTAGTGACCACATCGGCAAAAGCGGTATTGAACAGTTTTACGAAAATGAGCTGCATGGCACGACAGGCTTTCAACAAGTTGAGATTAACGCCGATGGCAAGGCAGTACGGACTTTATCTAGCACACCACCCGTCTCAGGTAACAATCTCACTTTATCGATAGACTTAAAGCTACAAGACATTGCTGAAAAAGGGTTTGGCGAGCGGCGCGGTGCACTGGTAGCTATCCAGCCCAAGACGGGCGAGGTGTTATCACTCGTCAGCATGCCGACATTCGACCCAAATTTATTTGTCGGTGGCATTGATACAAAAAACTGGCGCCGGTTAAACGAATCCACCGATAAACCGCTTATTAATCGCCCTTTACGTGGCGTCTACCCGCCAGGCTCAACCTTTAAACCATTTGTTGCCTTGGCTGGCTTAGAAGCTGGCAAACGTGCACCACCATTCAGCATTCGAGACGCTGGTTACTTTTCATTACCGAATAGTACGCACCGTTACCGCGACTGGAAGCTTTCCGGTCATGGCATTGTTGACATGAAACGCGCAATCACCATTTCTTGCGATACTTTTTTTTACGGCTTAGCGGTAGAACTCGGCATTGAAAAACTCTCTAATTTTGTTCGCCACTTTGGCTTTGGTGAAAAGAGTGGCATTGATATCCGCGGTGAAAATGGCGGCTTGCTACCCACTCCAGACTGGAAGCGGCGCCGATATAACAAACCATGGTATAAGGGAGAAACTGTGATTGTCGGTATTGGTCAAGGCTATACATTAGTGACGCCCATGCAACTAGCTTATGCAACTGCAGTACTTGCGAACAAAGGCACTGCTGTACGCCCCCACCTAGTCAGTGCCGTCACAAACGTTAAAACGGGTAAGACAACTGCGATCAAACCTGTCCTTAACGACAAAATTACAATCAAAGAAGAAAATCTAGCCATCGTAGAACAAGGCATGATAGACGTCACCTTGCCAGGTGGCACTGCGTGGAGGGTTGGGCGAAATGCAGGCTATTCTATTGCCGCCAAAACTGGGACTGCGCAAGTCATCGGCATTAAACAAAATGAGAAATACGATGAAAAAAATATCCAAGAGCGCCACCGTGATCATGCCTTATTCATTGCATACGCACCTGCGGAAGATCCGAAGATTGCTATTGCGGCTATTGTAGAAAACGGTGGGCACGGAGGATCAGCAGCTGGACCAATTGTCCGTCAAGTGATGGACTACTATTTATTAGGTAAAGAACCGCCTGAACTCCCTGCCAAAAAAGTAGTCCCTAAAGAAGTAGCCAATACCACCCCTGAAACAGAAGCACATGATTAATCATATTATTCATCGCCTATTCAAGCATATCGATACCATATTAATGGGCTGCATCTTGTTCACGCTACTGGTGGGCTTACTTGTGCTATACAGTGCAGCAGGCCAAAACTTCTCCCGAGTCAATGCACAACTCATCAATATTGCCGTAGCAATTACTGGCATGATGTTGGTCAGCAATGTGCAGCCGCAACATCTTGAGCGCATGGCACTACCTTTATACTTGCTCGGCATTTTATTGTTAATCGGCGTCGCCCTCTTTGGTGACATTAGTCATGGGGCCAGACGCTGGCTCAACTTAGGTGTGGTTAAAATACAGCCTTCAGAACTAATCCGTATTGCTATGCCAATGATGTTGGCCTGGTTCTTTTCACAGCGAGAAACAACCCTACGGATTACTGACTTCATCATTGCATTTTTCATCCTGTTCCTTCCTATTTTTTTCATTCTACAACAACCCGACTTAGGCACTTCTTTATTGGTTTCTGCTTCTGGCTTTTTTGTGATTTTCTTAGCTGGGCTGAGTTGGCGCGTGATTATCGGTGGTGCTGTTACCATTGGCGCATTAGCGCCCATCTTTTGGTCTCTACTCCATGATTATCAGAGGCGGCGCATTATGATTCTGATTGACCCCACGCAAGATCCACTAGGTGCAGGCTATCACATCATTCAATCCACGATTGCACAAGGGTCAGGTGGACTGACTGGGAAAGGCTGGCTCAAGGGGACACAATCACAATTAGATTTCGTGCCCGAGCGCACCACAGATTTTGTGTTTTCCGTATTCAGCGAAGAGTTTGGCTTAGTGGGTAACTTGTTGCTGCTACTATTATTTAGTCTGATTATTTTCCGTGGCATCATCATCGCATCACAAGCGAGAAGCACATTTGCTAGATTGCTGGCAGGCAGCATTACCTTCACCTTTTTCATTTACATTTTTGTCAACATCGGCATGGTGAGCGGCATTCTACCTGTTGTTGGCGTCCCATTACCGCTCATTAGCTACGGCGGCACTTCTATGGTGACAATCTTACTTGGCTTTGGCATACTCATGAGCATTCATACGCATAAAAAGCTCGTTGCATCAGGATAACTTTATGAAAAAAACGCCCTTCCTCGCACTATTCATCAGCTTGACATTGGTCGCTTGTAGTAGCAGCCCAACCATCAAGCGCGCCCCAACAAAACCAGCTACCACAAAAAGTGGTGGTTACTATGGCAACGATGGTCCACATGCAAACCCACCAAGCAATTTGGATAGCATCCCAAACGCTGTACCAAAGAAGGAGCCTTTGTATAAATACTCCACTAAACCTTATATCGCATTAGGTAAAAAATACACACCGTTAAAGTCTGCAAAAAACTACAAAAAACGTGGTGTTGCATCTTGGTATGGCAAAATGTTTCATGGCAACAAAACAGCCATGGGCGAAACCTACGACATGTATAGCATGACCGCAGCGCACACGCGCTTACCATTACCCAGCTATGTAAAAGTTACGAACTTAGATAATGGGCGTTCCGTGATTGTCCGTGTAAATGACAGAGGGCCTTTTAAGCATAGTCGAGAAATTGATTTATCCTATGCTGCTGCACACAAGCTTCGCCTAATACAAAAAGGTAGCGGCTTAGTCGAAGTGGAAGCCATCGACCCAGACACTTTCTCTAACCAACATGCTGCGGCCACACCTACAAGTGCCACGCCGAACAACACAGCAGGCAGCATTAGCCAGCACTATATTCAAGCTGGCGCATTTGGAGAAGAGTCCAATGCCATTGCACTACAGCAGAGAATTCAAGCGTTGGATTACAACCAAAGTAGCAAAGTGAAGCGGGTGTATAATAATGGATTACATCGATTATTAATTGGCCCATACCACTCTCGGCAAGCAGCTGAACAAGTCGCCAACAATATGAATCAAAACCTAAATATTTCCACTATCATTACTACGGAACCATCAAAATAGAAGCTTATGCGTCAACATATCTTACTTATTCTATCGTTACTCTTATTACCTATCATTAGTTGGGCAGCGGCAGCTCCACCACCATCGCTTGCGGTTAACGCCTATTTACTCAGAGACATGAACAGCGGTACCAATATCGCTGCACACAAACAAGATGAACAACTAGCGCCTGCATCATTGACTAAAATGATGACTGCGTACCTAACGTTTGACGCCATCAAACAAGGACATTTAACGCTTGAACAAAATGTCCCCGTTAGTACAAAGGCTTGGAAAGCCGAGGGCTCAAGAATGTTTATTGACCCTAAAATCCCAGTCACGGTAGATGAGTTGTTACATGGCTTGATTATTCAATCAGGCAATGACGCTGCCATTGCTTTAGCCGAAGCCATCGGTGGAAGCGAGGAGCAATTTGCTGGCATGATGGATGCACAAGCAAAAAAACTTGGAATGTCAGCAACTCAATATAGGAATGCAACTGGCTTACCTGATGATGCGCACTATACAACTGCAAGCGACCTTGTCTTAATGGCAGAGTCACTGATTCGTGACTTCCCGCTTGAGTATCGCCGTTTATACTCACAAAAAGAGTACACCTACAACAAAATCAAACAGCAAAACCGTAACCGCTTGTTATGGTTAGACTCACATGTTGACGGCGTTAAAACCGGCCATACTAAAGCCGCAGGCTACTGTCTGGTATCTTCGGCGAAACGTAAAGATACGCGCCTCATTGCTGTCATCCTTGGTGCAGCTAATGAAGCCATGCGCGCCTCAGAAAGCCAACGCCTACTCAATTATGGTTTTCAGTTTTATGAATCAACTTTAGTCTATAAAAAATCACAGGCGGTATCGAGCATTCCTGTCTATAAAGGCTATAGCAAAACCGCCAATGCCACAGTCGCTAAAGATTTATACCTATCGCTACCAAAAGGTGATTACGCACGCGTCAAAGCAACCATGACATCTAAACAGCCACTGATTGCACCAGTAGAAGCTGGTCAAGCAGTTGGTAAAATTACATTTACACTCGATGGTAAAATCATTGACGAGCAACCACTTATCGCTGCGCAAAAAGTTGGGCCGGCTGGTTTCTTTGGTCGGATGATTGATAGCATCAAGCTGCTGCTACAATAACCATGTGTGATACGAACGAACCACAACAACCCTTAATTGAATTCCCATGTGAATTTCCGATTAAGGTGATGGGCTTAACAGAGGATGGCTTTAGTATGGAGATGATTAAAACCATACAACAGCATGAGCCCACCTTTGATGCATCTAGGATTGAAATGCGAGGGAGTTCTGCAGGTAAATATACCAGCCTGACATGTAACTGTTACGTCGAGTCACAAGCCCAACTCGATGATATTTATCGTGCTTTAACCAGTCATCCACTGGCAAAATACGTCCTCTAGCCATGACACAGCTTATTCTTCGTAAGCTAGGAAAAACAGACTACCAGCAAACATTAAATGCCATGCAGTCGTTTACTAGCAACCGTACTCATGACACGGCAGATGAACTCTGGTTAACCGAGCACGATAGCGTCTATACCTTAGGTTTGAACCGCAAAAATATACGCTTACCAAATAATGACATTCCAGTAGTCAATGTCGATAGAGGCGGGAAAATTACTTACCATGGATTAGGGCAAATCGTGATTTACTTGCTCATTGATTTAAACCGTCGACAGCTTAATGTGCGCCAGCTTGTTGATATCATTGAGAGTAGCATTGTGGCTTTACTGGCACAATATGATATTGCTGCGATAGCCAAGAAAAATGCCCCTGGTGTCTATGTCGATGATAAAAAAATTGCCTCTGTTGGCCTGAGGTTGAAAAAAAATTGCTGTTATCATGGGCTGAGTTTAAATGTTGATATGAATTTACGGCCATTTGAAGCCATTGACCCTTGCGGTTATGCTGGGTTAGAAATGATCCAAACGAAAGACTTACTGATTAAAGACTCACAAGCAATACTTGGTGAAACCTTGCTCAATCTATTACAAAACAAATTAACGACATGACAGGCTCAATAAATAAACCATCCCAAAGACCACCGAAGAAGATAGCTGGTGTGAAAGAGATTGATGCAGCGAAGACCTCGCGCATTCCAATCAAAATCGTTCCGCAGCCCGTTTTGCGAAAACCTGAGTGGATTCGTATGAAAGCACCCGACTCTAAACGTTTCAGAGAAATTAAAGAAGCATTGCGAGAAAACAATCTTCATACCGTGTGTGAAGAAGCTAGCTGCCCCAATATTGGCGAATGCTTCAGTGGTGGCACAGCTACCTTTATGATTCTTGGCGACATTTGCACGCGTCGCTGCCCATTCTGTGATGTGGCACATGGCAAACCGTTACCACCAGATGAAAATGAACCTGCTAACCTAGCACGCACCATCGCACAGATGCGGCTAAACTACGTCGTTATCACAAGCGTAGATCGTGATGATCTAGCGGATGGTGGCGCGCAGCATTTTGTTGATTGCATTAAAGCTATTCGTGAAGCGTCACCAGCTATTAAGATTGAAATATTGGTGCCAGACTTCCGCGGCCGTCTAGATATTGCGCTAAAAGTGTTAAAAGAAGCACCACCAGATGTGATGAACCACAATTTAGAGACAATCCCTAGACTCTACAAACAAGCACGCCCTGGTTCTGACTATCAAAACTCACTGACTTTATTAAAAGTCTTCAATGAAATGTACCCGCACATCCCAACCAAATCAGGTTTAATGCTTGGGCTCGGTGAAACGGATGATGAAATCCTCGAAGTCATGAAAGACTTACGTGCGCATCAAGTCAGCATGCTAACATTAGGGCAATACCTGCAACCCAGCGTGCATCACTTACCTGTGGCGCGCTATGTCGAGCCTGCCATTTTTGATGCATTGAAAGAAAAAGCAGATGCCATGGGCTTTAATAATGCGGCCAGTGGCCCCATGGTAAGAAGTAGCTATCATGCTGACCTGCAAGCAGGTCACGTTGCATAGCAACTTCGTTATCACCATTGCTAACATAGAGGATACTCATGGTCCCACATTTAACAACAGCCCTAAGCGGCCCACTGCTTGATTTAGAAAAACGCATTCTTTATAAAATGCCAGATATTGAGCACTGGTTCCGTACACAATGGTTAGACCATAGTGCGCCTTTTTATGCGTCTGTCGATTTACGCAATAGCGGCTTTAAACTGGCCCCCGTTGATATCAACTTATTCCCAGCAGGGTTTAACAACCTTAACCCTGACTTTATAAGCTTAAGCGTTCAAGCCGCGACGATAGCCATTGAGAAAGTATGCCCAGAAGCACACCGACTACTGATCATCCCAGAAAACCATTCGCGTAATACCTATTATTTGCGCAACGTTATTGAATTAACACGCATTTTGACTGCCGCTGGTTTAGAGGTGCGTATTGGCAGTATTTCTCCTGAAATTACTGAGCCCACCACCCTAGAAACACCCGATGGACATACGCTACTGGTTGAACCGATAGTACGCGAAGGCAACCGCCTTAAGCTTAAAAACCCTGAACTCGGCGATTTTGACAGCTGCGCTATTTTACTGAACAACGACCTATCGGGCGGCGCGCCTGAACTTTTGGAAAACTTAGAGCAAAGTTTAATTCCACCATTGCATGCCGGTTGGCAAACACGGCGTAAAACGCGACACTTCTCGGCCTATCGTGATGTTGCCACTGAGTTTGCACAATTTTTAGGGATTGATGAATGGCTATTAAATCCATACTTTGAGCGTTGTGACGACATTGATTTTAATGCACGTACTGGTGAAAATTGTTTAGCGGAAAAGGTAGATGAGTTAATTGCCAAAATCAAAGTAAAGTATACAGAATATGGCATCACACAAGACCCCTTCGTCATCGTGAAAGCCAATGCAGGTACTTATGGCATGGGCATTATGTCTGTGAAGTCTGGTGAAGAAATGCTTGGCCTCAATCGTAAGAAACGTAATAAAATGTCGACCATTAAAGAGGGCCAACAAGTCACAGAAGTGATTATTCAAGAAGGTGTTTATACTTTTGAAAATATTGATGAAGCCGTAGCCGAGCCAGTGGTCTATATGATGGATCATTTTGTCATTGGTGGTTTTTATCGCGTGCATACCAATCGTGATGCCAATGAAAACTTAAATGCACCGGGCGCACACTTTGAACCTTTAGCTTTCGAATCCCCTTGTGGCTTACCAGATTGCACAGGCGAACCTGATACCGTGCCCAATCGTTTTTATGCTTACAGCGTCGTCGCACGTTTAGCACTATTAGCAACCACCATTGAGCTAGAAGAAACTGACCCGTTAAACCAATAGTCATGAAACTACTTTTTATTCTAGATCCATATAGCAGCTTAAACATAGCCAAAGACACCAGTGTCGCGATGATGCGCGAAGCGGCGAAGCGTGGACACAGTTTGTCCGTATGCCAACAACATGATGTGTTTTTACGTAATGAGGTAGTGCACTTCACCGCACAAGATTTTGAATTCTCTGATGGTGATGATTGGTATGCACTCGATACGTCGCGTGCCTATCAAGCTAAAGACTTTGATGCTATTTTAATGCGCAAAGATCCGCCATTTGATAACGAGTATTTATACAGCACTTATTTGTTAGGATTGGCTCAAGAACAAGGTGGCAAGGTGATTAACAACCCGACTGCAGTACGCAATTGGAATGAAAAGCTATCCGTCACCAAATTCCCACAATTCTGCCCAGAATTTTTGGTGTCTAGCAACCAACAGCAGATTCGTGACTTTCTGAGAGCACAGCAAGATATTGTCGTTAAACCATTAGATGGCATGGGTGGTGCCAGCATTTTCCGCCTGACGACGGATGACCCCAACATTGGTGTTATCTTAGAAACCATTACTGACCATGGTCGTCAAACAATTATGGCGCAGCAGTATTTACCAGCCATCAAACAAGGCGACAAACGCATTATCATCATTGATGGCCAGCCACTCGATTATGCACTTGCACGCATTCCACAAGGTGGCGAAACACGCGGCAATTTAGCTGCAGGTGGTAAAGGAGTTGCCCAACCACTCTCAGCACGTGACCGAGAAATCGCAAACACCATTGGCCAAACATTGAAAACGGAAGGTTTATTTTTTGTTGGTTTAGATGTGATTGGTGACTACATCACAGAGATTAACGTCACTAGTCCAACTGGTATCGTTGAGTTAGCCGCACAAACTGCCATCAACCCAGCCGCGATTTTCATGGATGCTTTATCAGCAAAACTTGCTCTTAACTAGAATCTGCCTGTGTCTGGGGTTATAGTAGCGCCTATGCGCTACGTTTTATTATTACTTTCAGCACTGTTGTTACTTAGCTGCAGCCCCAAAGAGCCGCTTTACAACACACAAACCTATGTCTTTGGCACCTTAGTCGACATTAGCATTTATGGCGAAACAGATGCGCATGCACAATCTGCCGCAAATGCCATCATCAATCATTACAACAAGCTACATCAACGCTTACATGCTTGGCAGCCAAGTGAGATTAGCAAAATTAATGATGCTTTCTCAGTTGGTAAAAGCAGCTCGATTAAAGCAGACGTTGCGCAAATGATTCAGCAAATGACGACACTATCAACGCAATCTCACGGTGCTTTCAACCCTGCCATTGGCCACCTTATCAACACTTGGGGCTTTCAAAGCGACGCCTTCCTAGCCAAGCATGTTAATGCAGCCAAAATACAGCAATTAGTGGCTAAAAACCCACAAATGATAGACATTGTCATCGAAAACAATAATATTCGGAGCAATAATCCTGCTGTCAAATTAGACTTGGGTGGGTATGCTAAAGGCTACGCCTTAGATTTAGGTTTGCAAACCCTACGTGAACATCACGTACAACATGCACTAATTAATATTGGCGGCAATATTGTAGCTTTAGGTCAGCATGGAGATCGTCCATGGCGCGTTGGCATTCAACACCCTAGACAACCTAATGCAATCGCCAGCATTGCCTTACCCAGCGGGTGGGCGATTGGCACATCAGGTGATTATCAGCGTTTTTTTGATTTAGACGGCAAACGCTACTGCCATCTCATTAATCCAAGCACAGGCTATCCAGCACAACACACACAATCTGTTACCGTCATGATTCCGCCGCAACAAAATGCTGGTGTACTATCTGATGTCGCTTCAAAACCGATTTTTCTAGCGCCAAAAAATAAACGATTAGCCGCAGCAAAAAGTATGAATATTGAACGCTTCTTAATCATTGGATCAGAAGGCAAGCTACAAATTAGCCAGCAGATGCAAGCGTATATCGACTGGACAAACCCAAAACAATCAGTTGAGGTTGTTGCCATTGACTAAGTTAATCGGTAAGCCATTATTAGGTGACTGGCTAGTCATCATTGCAAGCATCATTACCATCATTTTCCTGTTCAAAACGCTATGGTCTAATGAAGCGGCGAGCCAACTAAAAATCCGACAAGGAGACACCGTCATTGGCAGTTATGATTTAAACCAAACGCGCGAGTTGCATATTCATGGCCCACTAGGCGATTCACATATCAGCATCGAACAGGGAAAAGTCCGCTTTAAACAATCACCATGCCATAACCAATACTGTGTCCATCAAGGCTGGCTGAGCCGAGCTGGCCAAGTGGCAATTTGCTTACCGAATCAAGTTAGCTTACAACTAATTGGCGAAAAAAAACCGTATGACTCGCTCAATTATTAATATCAAAACGACGAAGCAAGATCACCACATCGCCAAGCTGACCGCGATTGCCATCGGCCTACATGTGGTTGAAGCCATGTTCCCTTCGCCGCTACCTGGCGTCAAACCTGGCATTGCCAATATCATTACACTGTATGTGTTGATGCAATACGGGTTTGCAACCGCCGCTTGGGTTAGCCTATTACGCGTATTCGCAAGTAGCTTATTACTCGGCCACTTCTTATCGCCTACTTTTGTGCTGAGCCTATCTGGCGCATTAGCCAGCCTCGGCATCCTCTATATGATGCAACACATACCCAAACGCTACTTCAGTGTCATCACGCTGAGCATCTTAGCCGCCTTCGCGCATATAGCAGGCCAAATAAGCGTTGTATGGCTTTGGCTTATCCCTAGTGCAGGTGTTGCTTATCTTATTCCTGTTTTTGCTGCTGCTGCGCTTTTTTTTGGTTTCTTTAATGGTCTGGTTGCCAAACATTTACTGCGGAAATAAAAAAGAGCGGCATCGCCGCTCTTTTTTACCTAGCCTACATTAATCAACGATTTCTCGCCAAATTGATCTTTTCATTTGGAAACCAGAAATCGTTCCACTACCTGGTGGCGTCTTTCCGTCTATACCGCCCTTAACATCAATCACGTTAACGGCAGGGTCGCCTTGTGTATTAATTACAATACTCAGACCTGCTGCTGGGTTAGTTAACAACGTTGAGACATTCGCTGTATTAACCTGCAAGCCCGTGCTGTAATCAAGGAAGTTAAGCCATCCATAGCCTGCTGTTTGACATGCTGAGGCTTCTGGAACAATTGTCGGCACAATTAGTGTACCTAATAACAATCGACCATCAACATTCTGACGCTCACCAGAGTCAGGCAAATCCACATACCAACCCCTATCAACATCAAAATCAACATTAACTGTAGCTGGCGCCGTTACAGGACCACTTATCCTTACGTCTGTGTTACTAGAGTCGACCTGCACGGTTCTTTGTACGAGCGTATTCCGAGGATTGAGTAACGTCACTGTCTCAGAATCTTGAACCGCATAAATCGATTGTGTTGTGTAGTTCACTGATTGTATATCGTAATCTTCTAAATACTTGCCAGTACCCACATAGACAATACGCTTACCATTGATTTTACCAAGTATCGGCTTTGTCATAATCGGCTGCGTCGCGCCAAATTTAGTCACCAAGAAAGCTGTTTCTGCATCAAGGTCAAAACGCCACAGGTTACCCAACAAGTCGCCAGCATACACATCTTTTGTTTTATTATTTTTTGCCGCATCTTCAACAAAAGCTGTGATTTTAGCTAAGCCGCTTGGCTGCGCTAGGTTCCCCACTGGGTTCGTTGTCGGCACGCCTGCCGCATCAACTTGGAAAGTCTCTATTTCACTTAACTTAGTGCCTGTCTGAGCATCGAGCACATATAAGCGACCATTACCATCACCGCCTGTATACGATGCAGGTGGTTGGAAAGTCGACGATGTATAAAAGCTATCAGTATCTGGAATATTGTTGTAACCAGAGGTGAAAACAACGACCCATTTACCATCACTATTTCGTTTAGTCACAAATGGGTTGCCAAATGTGTAACCTAGATCAACATCTCCATTTGCTGCACTAGCATCAAACTCCCAGAGCAGTTTAGGCCCTTTTGATGGGTCTGATGGATCAATGACTGGGTCTGTTATATCCAATGCATAATAACCGCGACCACCAGAATTCAAGCCTGCAATTAAAATAGTACGCCAGTCATCTTTCGTCGCTGTTGAACAGTCCGCCGCGATACAAATATCAGAAATTTCAATACTACCGTCTACATAGAAATTATGTTTCTCGGAATAATCTCTATCAGCAAGCCTCCATAAATTCGGAATAACCATGCTGGGAACATAGGCCCATTTTTCTTCCAATGTTTCTGCATCAAAGGCATGCATCATGCCATCATTAGCGCCAACGTAAACCATCCTCTGGCGGTTTGCTTGTTCAGTTTTAAAGTTAGTATAACCACTATCTCCAAAGCTAAATGTTGGTGCACCCATAAATGCAGGTTTTGAGCCGACAATATCGCCCAATACAGCAGAGCGACTTCGGAATATCTGGTTCTCTGCTAAATTAGAACTAGACTCTTCAAAGCCTTTCTGCCCACGCAAATACTTAACTAAGTTTTGACCAGTTACATTTGCTTGCTGATCAGTTGTTAATGTTGCCCATTGTGTTAATGCTTGTAACTTTGTCGTATCATCCAACGTCGCTTGCTGCGCTGTTGTTAAGTTACTATAGGTAAAATCACCCAACTCTGAGGCACCGCTCGTGGCATTGATAACTTTCGTGAAAATGTTGCGCGTGTCGCTATCACTGCTCACTAATGAGGACATTACGCCAGAACACGAAGGCTCAATAGCAACAGAGCAAGTATTTGCAGTGGCATCAAAACTGCCGCCTTTTGCACTACAAGAGTCAGCTGTCTCACTCGTTACACAAAAACCATTATTAACATTACTAGGGTCACAGGTGCTCTGATCAACCACATCCTCCACACAGGCATCTACTGTCGTTTTAATAAAGCCTGTGACTGGGTCGATTGGTTGTTTTCTAAGGTTACCTGTCCATTTAGTTGTTGTATAGCCCGGCACATAGGATGCATTATTCCCGGCAACTGGGTTGAGGGAGCTCGTTGCAGCCGCCGCACCTGCACCAATTTGAGCTGAAATTTCACTAATGGCTCGCGTTAACTTGCTCACGACTTGCGTCGGGTTCTTAGCACTAAAGTATGTGCCATCACCATTCACTGCAGCATGCCATAAGTCATCAATACGTTCTGCACCACTGTTACCAATTGGGTCTGGCCACTGAGTGCTCGACCCCGACTGAATGTCAGCAAAGTCGCCTGGCTGATTTTCATAATCATCAATATAAGCCAACACGCCATCTACACCGAGCCCTAATGTTAAGGTCGTCATGGTTTGTTTTTCATTCCGCACTTGACCACTGCTGAGTGTAGTTTCACAAACACCGTCGGCAGTAGCGCCTTTTTCACCAGTACAATTACCTAACGCATTCGTCCGTAAATCCGTTTGACTATAATACATGGCCACATCAGCCAAGGTGTTAGATCGCGCTGTCGAACCTTCGCGCTTACCGTAAGGCGTATTTGCCGCAGCACTATCCATATTACCGACATTAGACGTACCATTTAATGCTTTCGGCCCACCCGCATACGTACTGGTTTCATCATTTGTATTCCAGAATCCATCGGTAGTTAATAGGGCAAAGTTTTTCTGACAAGCATATTCCATTGGGTCAGTAAATGTGCCATGTGCATTTGTTTTATTTGCAAAGATACGACCTGCTGTCGACAAAGCCCCTCTTAAAGGTGTCCACCGGTCACTTCGTGTGTTAAATAATTTTTGATACCAATCCGCCTTATGCTGGACAGTAAAAAGTTTAATATCTAAAGAACGACTACCTAGCGTTGAGGTTGTCATAAACCCTACGCGATAACGCGCATCCACCTCATCGAATGCTAAGCTAGAAGCTGTTTTCATCATCTGCGCGCGCGTACGGTAATAGGTATACCAGTTCGCATAGTTCGTCATTTCTTCGTTGTAAGTACAGACACTGCCTAAACAGTCACTCCTATTACCATGCTTAAACTCGGTCCCTGGATACTTGTAAACGTTATTACCTGGCGTAATAAAGGTTTGAATTCTCTCACCCGGTGTTGAACTAGGCATTGCGAACGGCGTAATTGTCTCAGAGAGCGTCCCTGAGTGGGTAAGCTGTGGTGTCACGCCAGCCAAGGCAGGCGAACCATTAGCATAAATTACAACAGTCGTCCCTTCCTGGTTTGCAGTGTAGCCATGCGCTGTCGTACAGTTACCCCGCCTTACATTCGTACAATCATTAATTCTAGACACAGTCCATGCCGCTAAATTATTTTCGCTACCAGAACGGTTCGTTCTATCACGCATAATTTGCCCACCATTGACAGTAATACCCGTAACTCTTGGTCTTGCCCACCAAGGATTCCAAGGTGCACCACTTATCGTAATTCTAGCAATCGGGGTATTAGCTGGCACTGCACTTGCGGGTGCCCGCAAATGAGTGAATGGACTTACCCTTGGACCTTGGCAAGCGCCTATCGCTGGGTTTGGCGTAGTCGTATGGTTTGCATTTGTAGCCGAATTACACCAACGAATTGGGGCCGGCACGATATAACCTGTCGTAAAGTCTGGCTCTCCTTGCTGATTACAATCTTTTAAATCTGACCTTTTACAATACTCACCAGGTTTAGTGACCCAATATTCAGGACCTGAACCCGAGTTAAGGTTTTCTAAATTAGTCGTTGATGAACTCAGCACACCATATGCGTCACGCTTAACTCTCCTCCAATTTGGTTTTGAATTAGAGTCTGCGCCAGTCGCGGTGCTCACGCCAGTTTGACTGCGGTAAGTCGTACTATTTTTACCACTGCTAGTATAGTAAGCGGGCGGTAAATAACGAATTGCAGGATCATAAGCAATAGAGTTATAACTTGAGTCTAGTTCAAAGCTATCATTGCTGTTCGCCCAATCAGGCATATAATCATTATCCATACTGCCTGAGTCATCAAATATAAACAGTAAGTTAGGGGCAATCTCATCGTCAGATGAATTTGATAATGGCTTATTCGTAAAATCTACGGGAGCTGCTTCTGCGTATATTGAGAGGACAGCGCCCAAGAATAAAGCAATTGCCTGTAAATAAACTAAGCTAATTAAAGATTTCTTTTGAAGACTTTTCACACTTATTCTCCTAATATACATATGTCTGTGCATAACTCACTGTGTTTTTTGGTCCTTCAACCCGCACAGTAACTCTGTAAACTGGACTCTCGCCCGCTTGGATAATTTCGCAACAATCTGAGCCTGAGCGACCACCAAAGCCACTATTTTCAGTTTCAGAACTTGCATACAAACAACTTTCTTTAGTAGGCGGACCAGCAGCATTACACATTCTTTGAATAATATAATTGACGACATTACCAGCGTCATCCTTGTTGTCTGGGTCAGCTGTTGCCACCTCAAATGCATTATCATCCCAAGTATTGCTATCTTTGAGCACTGATCTATCATCTAAATCTACTGCTATAGAAGCTAAATAGCCCCTCGCTGTATTGTCAGCATCCAACGTTGCTAAATTAGCTGCTGCAACTCCGTTTGCCCAATTAATGGCGCTTTCGACACCACTATCTGACGAAACCAAGGCAGATTGTTTAAATGAAAGATTCCCCGTAATCACCGTATTTGTATCGACAGAGCGAATCAAAGCTACACCAGCTAAAGACATCACGACCAAAGCAATTAAGGCAATGAAAAGAACAACGCCACGCTGCCGAGATTGATATGTTGAAAAATTATTCATGACACTGCCTCCACAGACCAAAGCATATTTCTCAAGGGAATAATGGTTTCGAAAACACGATACCGATACTGCTGCCAATTTGGAATTGCATTTAAATTAACCGCCTGCGGTATAGCATCGCTATTCCATATGCAGACATTTGCCAACCCTGCTACGGCACCACCACAAGCTTGGCTAACATTGTCTTTTTCCAGTAAGCCGCTACGCACAACAATCGCAATCCTAATCGCTTTGATTCGATTCCTATTCTCAACGGTTGGAGCTGCCCAAGTGCCACCAGTAGCATCCACCCAGTTATTACCAACCTGATTACTATCCGCTGATGCAGATACGCCATACTGTGCCTGCATACTGACCACCTCATTGACTAATGGATTCCCATTGAGGCGCAACTCATAAAGGCCGTTATTAGCATTGACATCAAACACATAATTCTGCCAATCCCCCATACAAGCCATTCGCGCATTATCAACAATGGCTGTGCCCATTGGTGTAGCATTTTCAAGTGTTACATGTTCTGTCGTATCACCAGTACCATTAGCATCATCAATTCTCACTAGCTGGCAATCCGCACCTGTATAAATAAGCGCCATATCATTATCATTACAGCCAATATTATTAACAACGTTCATGCCTGATCCGGTCGCATTGCTACTGTCAATCACTCTTACAGGAATAGCGCCAGCAGCAGTATTACTGTGTCGTGATGTGATCACATCACTTCCAGCGCCACCGTCAGTAATTTCCAATGGCGAAAGAGAAATATCATTAAGTGTTGCTGCATTGCCATCTGGATCATAGGTTGCCACTGGGTCACATCTAAGTGAATTTGATACGAAATCGGCATTGGGTAATGGCAAGCCATAGCCAGCTTGTTGTACAGTTCGCTGAATATTCATTAAAGCAATACTGCCATTCGTTTGTGTATCAGCAACGCCTGTTGTTGTTCGCTTTTGACCTTCAAAACCAGAAAAGATCTGCATAATGACTAATGTTGCCATCAGGCCTATCACTAAACCAACCATTAGCTCAATAAGACTAAATCCACCTTGATCAATACTTTGTTGTTGGATATGACGCATTAATAAATCCCCTCAACTCTAGCCTGTGCAACATAGTTATGTTGGTCTTGACCTGGCAATTGCCAAGTCACGGTTACTGTAACCACTTGATTGCCATCAATTGCTACTGTCCGCAAACCATTTGGCAAATTAATATTCTCTGGGCCCGCAGCTGTTGCATAGCCAGCTAGCGCTGCCTGACTGCCCGTATTTGCCCAAATTTGCCCCAACTTTTCTTGCGCAATAAAAGTCGCTTCCGCTCGGTATCGAGCATCATCAGTATTCTTAATCATTGCCATCTGCAAACCGGCCAATGCCAGTACGCCGAGCGAAAAAATAAGCAGTGCAATCATCGCTTCGATTAAGACGGCACCCTCTTGTGATTGAGGTGATTTCATTCTGTATGATTTCATTTTATTTCCTATCATGACTAAGGAGTGCATCGCCGTGGGTCAGTGCCACCAGCAGCTAAATTAGGGTCACAACTTCTGACAGAGCCACCAACTGCAATCCTCACTTCTAATTGACGGCTGTCGGCTGCAGCCATCGCTGCATTATCAATGGTAATTGTCACTGGCCCAGCTGGACTCACTAACTGGCCTAAGCTATTAAAAACATAAGGGCCGCCAGCCCCACCGTCCACGACAGTAACATTACCTGCACTGCCTTCTTGTTGCGGACGGCTACGAATTGTTGATGCGCATGCCCCAGCTGGTGTTGGTTGCAAGCAAACTGTCCACCCCGCAGCATTTCCTGCCGCAAATTCAACTTGTACATTTTCGTTTCGCTTGACTGCTTCTGCACGTGCCAATTGCAGCCCGGTCAAAATAGATTCTGCCACTGTACGTATCTTACTGTTTTCAACCATTTGCTGATAACCGGGGATTGCAAAAGTCGCAATCACAGCCAACACAGCAACTGTGATTACAAGCTCTATCATGGTAAACCCTGTTTGTTTTGGCTGTTTAACCATGTCTAACATCCACCATATTTACTAACAGCCCAACAGTTGAGAAGAGCTCCACCTGGCACTTGCGAAGCTTTCGTATCAGTGTGGTCTACCCTAAACATAAAGTTACCCATATTTTGAGCAGCCACTCCGTTCGCTTGCACCCGAAAGCCATTCGCATCTGGTAAATTAGCCCCTGTAGCATCTGTAACAGAATAACTAAAGTACTGACTATTAGGTGGCACACAAGTCCAGCCTGCATAACTTCTATTATCTTGAAAGTATTGTTCCGCTAAAATCTTACACGTTGCTAAATTAGTCGGTGCTTCTGCCATTTTTCCCTTCGTGACATAATCACTGTATCCGGGGAGTGCAATTGAAGCTAAGATACCTATGATTGCAACAATAATCATCAGCTCTATCAACGTGAAACCTTTTTGTATGTTTTGATGCAGCTTTTTCATTCTACAATCCCTCTAGCGCTCTAAAATTTAGTTAAATCCATCATGCCAAACTCCTTTATAAAATGTCCAGCACCATCCGATAATCGGTAAAATTGACAGAATAAACGGTAAAAAGTGCTTCTGTTCTGGCTTATGAAACATTCAATGATAAAATGCTTGCTTAAATTTTCTGAGTTGGCGGGCGACTATGCTGAAAGCTTTTTTATCAATTTCTTTACTGATGTTTTACATCGTTTTAACTGGCTGCGGGACGCAGGGACCTTTATATATTCCTGAGCAACGTTACCCGCAAAAAACACAAGAAGAAGCACCAAAAGCGCCAGAAGCAGCGCCTGCTGAGCAAACCACTAACCAATAAAGACACACTGTGAATCATTTCGAATTAAAAAATGGCGTCATGCACGCTGAAGATGCCCCTCTAGCAACCATTGCTGAAACACATGGCACACCTTGTTATGTGTACTCTAAAAAAGCATTAACGGAGACGTTTCAACGTTTTGAAACTGGACTACAAAACGTTGACCATTTAATCTGCTTTGCCGTTAAAGCCAACCCAAACCTAGGTGTGTTGAGTGTATTCGCTAAGCTAGGCGCTGGCTTTGATATTGTTTCAGGTGGCGAGTTAGCACGCGTGATTGCAGCAGGTGGTGATCCGAAAAAAGTGGTGTTTTCTGGCGTCGGTAAAACGGCGGAGGAAATGCGTGATGCATTAATCGCAGGTATTTTTTGCTTTAATGTGGAGTCGCAGAGCGAGCTGGTTAGGCTAAACCAAGTTGCCGGAGAAATGGGCAAAGTTGCGCCAGTCTCTTTACGCGTGAATCCTAATGTTGATGCGAAAACGCACCCTTATATTTCAACAGGTCTAAAAAACAATAAATTTGGCGTAGCATTTGAAGATGCCGTTGCGGTATACCAACAAGCGGCTGCAATGGACAATATTGATATTCATGGCGTTGATTGCCATATCGGCTCACAGATTACAGAGGTGTCGCCATTTATTGATGCTTTAGATCGCATTCTTAGTTTGGTCGATCAATTAGAGGCAGAAAATATCACGGTCTCTCATATTGATGTTGGTGGCGGCATCGGGATTACCTATGATGATGAAACCCCACCAGCATTCGATGCGTACACACAAGCCATACTAGAAAAACTGAACCAGAAAAAAGTGAAGCTATTATTTGAGCCAGGCCGCGCATTGGTCGGCAATGCTGGGGTGCTACTAACGAAAGTGGAATACCTTAAGCCAACAGACAGTAAGAACTTCGCGATTGTAGATGCCGCGATGAATGATTTGATGCGCCCTGCTTTATATGACGCTTATCACAATATCGTTGCTGCTACGCCACGAATAGGTGAAACAACAAACTATGAAATTGTCGGGCCGATTTGTGAGACAGGCGATTTCTTAGGTCATGACAGAGCACTCAACTTAGCCGAAGGCGACTTATTAGTTATTGAATCAGCAGGCGCTTATGCCATGAGTATGGCAAGCAATTACAACTCGCGCGCAAAAGCTGCTGAGATCATAGTGGACGGTGCACAAGTGCATGTTGTCAGGGAAAGAGAGAAGATAAGCGACCTATTTACAACAGAAAAGCGACTACCATAGGGCATTTTTCCAATAAACACCTAAGAAATACTCCCAAAAAGTTGCAGAAAACGATTCATACAGTTAAATTATTGTGTAAGAGATTTACTCTTAAATTAATTTACATAATGAAAAAGCTCAGGGAGATTTACATGAATAAGTTTTTGCTTTCTTTAATGGCAGCTTTATTTTTAGTGGGTTGCGCTTCAACAGGCGGCAGCGGTGGCTCATTACCAGAAATCGCACCGTATGATGACCCAACATATGAACCACTTCCAGACATGGTGCCAGCTGCTCAGTTGAAATAGTAGCCCACCATAAAAAAAGCGAAGGTTATCTTCGCTTTTTTTATGCTTGCAAGAAACGCATGCTTAATCAAACACCACCGTTTTATTAGCATAAGTCAAAATACGATGATCAATATGCCAACGTACTGCACGCGATAGCACGACACGCTCTAGATCACGTCCTTTTTGTAATAAATCTTCAACCTGATCACGATGCGAGATTCTCGCAATATCTTGTTCGATAATTGGCCCTTCATCCAACACCTCAGTCACATAGTGTGCTGTTGCACCAATTAACTTCACACCTCGCTCAAAAGCACGGTGGTAAGGTTTTGCGCCAATAAAAGCTGGCAGGAATGAATGGTGAATATTAATCACTTGTTGTGGGTAGCGAGTAATAAAATCTGCCGATAAAATCTGCATATAGCGCGCCAACACAATCAAATCAACCTGATACTCATCAAACAACTTAAATTGCGCAGCTTCTGCAGTGGCTTTGGTTTCTTTGGTGACAGGAATATGGTGGAAATCAATGCCATAATAAGCAGCAAGTGCTTCTGTATCCCGATGATTACTGATAATTAATGGGATTTCACAAGCCAGCTCTCCCGCTTGATGCCTGTGCAGCAAGTCGACCAAACAGTGATCGTACTGCGACACCATGATGGCTAACCGAGGCTTTTGTGCTGAAAACTTTAACTGCCAGGTCATATCAAACTGCGTTGCGACCTGATTAAAATGCTCACTAAAACGCGCTTCATCCAAGTTAAACTGATCTAAATCCCACTCTACACGCATTAAAAATAAATTATTTTCTGCATCTTGATGCTGGTCTGCGTGTAAAATATTCGCATTATGTTGATGCAAGAAGTTGGCTATCGCAGCAACAATGCCTTTCGCATCAGGGCAAGTAATGAGTAGTGTAGCTGTGTTTTTCATGGCGGGCGGTTTAAATTAATATCAGATGGCAGGCATTATACCTGATGCAGCATGACGCGTATAATCACCATCAATGAGAAATAGTTGAATAATATGAGTACTTTAGGAACAAATTCTAGTCGAAAAAAACCGCAAGATATTGTGCTAGCAAACCCAAGGGGCTTCTGCGCGGGTGTTGACCGTGCAATTATTATTGTGGAAGAAGCGCTCGCAAAATTTGGTGCGCCCATTTATGTGCGTAATGAAGTTGTACACAATAAGTTTGTCGTTGATCAGCTGCGTGAAAAAGGGGCTATTTTCGTCAAGCAAATCGAAGAAATCCCGCGCGACAGTATTGTAATTTTTAGTGCGCATGGGGTATCGAAACAAGTGCGCGCTGAAGCAGAGTCCCGTGGACTCACCCCTTTCGACGCAACCTGCCCACTAGTCACCAAGGTGCATAAAGAAGTTTCTAAAATGCACTTCCAACAGATGGAAATCATCATGATTGGGCATGCAGGCCACCCAGAAGTAGAAGGGACAATGGGGCAAACTGAAGGCGGCATGCACCTGGTAGAAACGCCTAGTGATGTTGCAAGCTTAAAGGTACACGACGAGGACAAACTTGCATTCGTCACCCAAACCACCTTATCAATGGATGACACACAAGACGTCATCGATGCTTTAAAAGCCCGTTTCCCCAATATTCAAGCGCCAAAAAGTGACGATATCTGCTACGCCACGCAAAACCGACAAGATGCTGTTAAGAAAATGTCTGAGACTTGCGACGTAGTATTAATTGTTGGCTCACCCAACAGTTCAAACTCTAACCGCCTGCGTGAAGTAGCGGCCAATAAAGGCATTAATGCCTATATGCTGGATGACGCTGACTTACTGCAAGCTGAATGGGTCGCCGGTAAAAAGCGTATCGGCGTTTCCGCTGGGGCATCAGCGCCAGAGGTCTTGGTAAAAGATGTGATTAACAAATTGCAGGCTCTTGGCATCGATGATGTACAAGAGCTAGATGGAGTTGAGGAGAATGTCGTGTTTAAACTGCCGAAAGACTTAGCCGATGCGATTAAAAAGCAAGATGAGCAGCATTCATAATCATTGCCGTTATAGCGCAATGCAAGCGCTTTGGGTTTGACTCCCTACATCGGCACTAAAGGCTAATGACACAAGACATTCAGAAAAGCCCCAAAGTACCCGTTTCAGCATTAGTGTTGATTCATACGGCTGATTTAGACGTCCTTATTATGGAGCGTGCGGATAAAGCTGGTTTCTGGCAATCTGTTACAGGTAGCATAGAAGCAGGCGAAACACCTTACGATGCCGCCGTTCGTGAAGTCAAAGAAGAAACAGGGCTCGATGCGCTTGCTTTTGATTTTCAAGACTGGCAAGTCAATAACACCTATGAAATCTACCCGCATTGGCGTTATCGCTATGCGGATGGCGTGACTGAAAATGTTGAGCATCAATTTGGACTGTTACTACCGAAAGCACGAGCGGTCACATTAGCGCCTAACGAACATGTGCGCTATGAATGGGTCAATTGGCGAGAAGCGGCCCAACGCGTCTTTAGCTGGACCAATGTCGATGCACTGCAACGATTAGGCGCAAAACATAATTTAACATTGTAAGTAACAGAACATTTCTGCAAACAATCAATCAGCTGTAAAATACGCACTTAGCAACTCTTTTATTATTAGGCTCTTGAAGAGAATATATGCAAACAGCAACCATTACATTTGATCAATTTCAGTCAACCAAGGATGATGACTGTCAAGAACGTATTCTAGCGGCGAGAGAAAAGCTGGGCGACCGTCTAGTGATTCTAGGGCACCACTACCAACACGAAAGCGTTTATCGCCATGCAAACTTTGCAGGTGATTCGCTTAAGTTAGCGAAATATTGTGATAACTTGGATGCTGAATACATCGTCTTCTTAGGCGTACATTTTATGGCAGAGGTGGCAGACATTTTAAGCCGCCCAGACCAAAAAGTAATATTGCCTGATTTAGCGGCAGGTTGTTCAATGGCTGATATGGCAAACTTAGCTAAAGTAGAACGTAGCTATCGAGAGCTGAATAAGGTCTTAAACTTCGACGAAGACATTACACCCATCACCTATATTAACTCTGCAGCCGATTTAAAAGCTTTTTGTGGTGAACATGGTGGTATTGTCTGCACCAGCACCAATGCACCTAAGATCCTAGACTGGGCATTTAAGCAACGTGAGAAAGTCTTCTTCTTTCCTGACCAAAACTTAGGTCGCTGGACAGGCCATAAAATGGGTATTCCACTTGAAGAAATGCCAGTATGGGATCCAGACCTACCACTAGGTGGCTTAACTGAAGAAGAGATTAAAAAAGCAAAAGTGCTCTTATGGAAGGGGCATTGCGCTGTGCACCAAATGTTTCGCGCACAAAATATTGAGCAGTTTAGAAAAGAACATCCAAACGGCAATGTGATTTCACATCCAGAGTCTCCATTTGAGGTTTGCTTAAATTCAGACTTTGTTGGTTCTACAGAATACATTCTCAACACTGTAAAAGAAGCAGAACCAGGTACTAAATGGCTCATTGGTACAGAGCTCAACTTAGTCACACGCTTAGCTGAAGAAATGAAGCCAGAAAATAAACATGTGCAATTTATGAGCCATGTGGTTTGTGAATGTTCAACCATGGCCCGCATCGACCCACAACACTTAGCTTGGTGTTTAGAGAACTTGGTAGAAGGTAATGTTGTCAATCAAATTACTGTTCCTGCTGATGAAGCAACATTAGCAAAACTGACACTTGATAGAATGCTAGCGGCCTCTTAATATGACAAATTCAGAAACCTGCGTACTTTGCTTACCTAGCCCACACCATGACCTACTATGGCAGGATAACTTTTGCCGTGTTGTTTTGCTCAACGATGCTGACTATCCTGCCTATTGTCGAGTAGAGTTAGTTGACCACGTGACAGAAATGACCGATCTGACACCTGATGATCGTGCAAGAACAATGGATGTGGTGTTTGCAGTCGAAGCCGCATTACGTGAAGTGATTAAGCCAGACAAAATTA
>SPJO01000095.1 GCA_006844635.1 Methylophilaceae bacterium
ATCAGTTTCAAGAAAGGCATAGCGGCAGTTATTTGGTTAAGCGTAGACTGAAAATAATCAATAAGCAACCTAAAACAGAAAGTCTACTAGACTAGCTCCGGAATGTAAGTCAGTACTTGCTTTACAGTCAGCGCATCTAAATTGGGCACTTCTAACGTTTGAAAATTGCGCCTACCTATTTCGGCTCGCGCCGCTGATGTCGTCGGGCCAAAAATCGCCAAACCTTGATTATTTAAGTATGAAGCGATGTGACTCGGCCCTGTATCATTCCCCACCACAAATGCCGCAGCATCCAGTATGCCTGCGAGTTCAAACCAGCCTAAATTCTGAACAATGTGTCCTGATAATTGCTGACGAAGGTTGGTTTCTTCCGGCCCTAAAATATTAACGACTTCATGACCCAAATCTATTAGTGCATTTGCTAGTGCTGCATAATGCGGCCAGCGCTTTTCCAAATGCTGTGAAGAGGACCCGGGAATAAGCGCAATAAATGGTTTTTTGACAGCATGCTTGTTCAGTAGCTTACGGACATCGCCGACCATCCAAGACATATCGGGTTGATAAACATCAGAGGCCGCAATGTCAGACCGCGCCAATAGTTCAATTAAACCAGATAAACCCGAGATAGGCTTATCTTCATCAACCGCTCGACCAATCCATTCTGTTTTCATAAACCAGAATTGTTGGTACATTCTTGATCGATCAGAATTCTGCAAATCAATTACCAAGTCTACTTCTTGACGTTGTAATTTTTTCTTAAGTTTTATCTGTTGATCGATACGCCAAATAGGTGCTCGATTGTCAGCAATAACATGGTCCACATAGGGGAAGCGCTGCATCAACTGCACATAGGGAGGCGTTGTTAACAACGTGATAGTACTGCCGATAAAATGTTTGCGGATATCCATCAACACACCAACCGACTGCATCAAATCACCTAGTGCGCCATGCTTAATCACCAAAATATTTCTGGTCTGTGTTTCCATCACCCAGTATCTACCCAGCTTTACTCGCTATATGCCGCGCGCATCGACTAACTCTTCATAAACAGACAACGTTTTACTTAACATATTTTCTAGTGTGAACATCTTGTTTTCAGCGATTTTTGGCGCTTTGTGCAACCACTTTAGCGTCAACATCGCTGCTTCAGTCACATTCCCGACATCCACATTACCTTCTGGCAATATTGTAGACAGCTGCTCTGCCACGCCACCATGCGCATAACCAATGACGGGCACACCCAGACTCAAGGCCTCTATTGTCGTACGCCCAAATGCTTCTGGTTCTAAAGAGAGTGAATAAACAACGCTTGAAATGGCCATAATCTCACGCACATCATCACGGTGTCCAACAAATGAAATCATGTGATCAACACCCAATTTTTCTGCTTTCTTCTTAAGCTTCTTGAGATATGCAGATTTACCTTTCTTCACTTCTCCGACCACTAAACCATGAATATTCGGTTGGTGCTTTTGTAGTTGTGCAATTAAATCAATAAAGTCGGACTGACCTTTCCATTTCGTTACTCTAGCGGGTAAGGTAAGTATCTGTTTTGTCTTGGTTGCAGGATATGCCGCATACCAGCTTTTTAACCATGTTTTTTTCGGCTGATAACCATACGGAGATGTTTGTTGATCGACGCCACGATAAACCAACCTTAATTTCTCTGGCTCTGCTTGATATTCCCGTAGCACATAATCACGAATCATTTCTGAAATAACAATAACACGCTCACCTTTGGTCATCACCGCGCTATAAGCACTCACTGAGTAAGGGCCATGCACCGTAGTCACAAAAGCTGGCCTTGTCTTTGGATTCATTTCTCGCCAAGCGAGAAAAGCAATCCAAGCGGGAAAGCGAGAGCGCACATGCAGAATGTCAATGTGCTCAGTTTCAAGAAAGCGCCGCAAGCGATTAACCAGCTTTAATGTCATGACCGATTTCTTCCCAATCGGCCATGTCATATGTTCGCTGCCTTGCTTTGTCAAACTATCAACCATTCGACCACCTGCAGACATGACAATTGAGCGATGGCCTTTTGAAACCAAATAGGCACCAACCTCTAGCGTACCGCGCTCGACACCACCAGATGCTAGTGCCGGCAATATTTGGAGCACCGTTAAACGACTTGCTGTCATTTACTTAGAAATTGAGCTGTGTTTCAAGAGCAGGCCGCGTATTTGGTCTTTGTTGTAAGAACTGCTGAAGTATCCACTGGCTGCATCGATCTGCTTCGACAAAACCAACGGCAGCGCGCAGCTTTGTTTTATAGGTATCAAAGAAATCGAAACGCGCCACTAAGCCTTGTTGAATCAATTGTTGAACGCCCTTGCTCACACGACTTTCGCGTTTAACTGACAGATTCAACAAACCAACAGCTACGCCTGCGGTTAATGCCTCATAGACCATTGACACTGAGTCTTCTGTAACCCATGCATAAGCACTCTCTGACAACCTTCTAGCGACCCAACCCTTACCTGTCTGCTCAAATGGTACGATATTTAGATTTGCAAAATGAATTCTTTTCACCGCCGAGACAAAATCCTGAGGTGTTCTACGCGAAGTTGTTAGGGTATAAGTAATATGCGCGTTACGGTTCACCAGCTCGTAAACTTGCGCAATCATCTTAGCGGTATCCCAATCACAGTGTTTGGATGGGCCACCAACCATAATGAGTGCCTCGTCGTCAAAATGCTCACCTTCTGGCTTAATGGCATTTAGCACACCTCTTGTCTCAATATGTGTGCCTAAACCTTGGTATTGATCATGTTGAGGAATCATACAGATATCAAATAATGATGCGGGCAAACTAGGTTGCATGAGTACGACTGTTTTGCCACCGAATGTTCGCTTGGCTGCCAACATATGCAAATGCGTTGCATGTCCGGCACCAATAATTAAATCGGGCAAAGGTAAACCAGAACCTAAACTCCATGATGAAGTCAGGTAACTCCACAGCCCTTCTATTCTATTACTAACTTTAATATCAATACATTGGCAATTGGTTTTATCACTTAACGCATTGACCAAACCCAACGACTGATTTTCATGCCCTGGTTTGCCGTCGATTAAACGCCAAATGACCAGCGGACTATCTACTCTATTTTGATTGCTGCTCAAAACTACTCACCTAACCATTACATATTAGTCTCTAATTTAAAGCGCGTATGTGACAAGGTTGGTGCAGAAATATGAATTTTTTTTGATAGTAGTTGTTTTAGTGATCAACTAAAACAACTAACCCAATGAGTTAATAGAGTTTTTTAAACAAACATTAACCGTCCAAGCATTTATTCACCAGCTCAAATACATCATTTGATAAATTTGGGGTCTCAAGAATCGCTTCAAGCGCACCTTTCATCTGTGCTTGCAAGTCTGGCGTGTAACGTTTCCATTCTCTCAAGGGAGTCACCATCCGTGATGCAATTTGTGGGTTAATCGCATTTAATTCAATGATGGCATCTCTTAGTAGTGCATAGCCCTTGCCACTTGGGTCATGAAATTTCACTGGATTATTAATCGCAAAAACGGAGTAAAGTGAACGTACGCGGTTTGGGTTTTTGATATTAAATTCTGCATGATTACGCAACATTGCAAAGTCTTCAAATATCGCTTCGCGGTTTGCCATAGCTTGCATCGTAAACCACTTATCGACTACCAGCGGATAATCTTTATAACGCGCATAAAAATCAGTGAATACTTCAGCACGCTCAGGCTTGGTACTATCCGCTAAGCTAGCTAGCGCAGCAATCCGATCCGTCATATTATCGGCATTGTCGTAATGGGCTTTTGCACGGCTCGCACAGCC
>SPJO01000093.1 GCA_006844635.1 Methylophilaceae bacterium
AAAGCGCATCGCAGCAAGTTCTGGATCCGTTTTCCGTTGTTTGCCAAAGTCTGAAGTTGGGCCGTCAAGTTCTTCAACATCGCCACGCTCTTTAATCCAAGTAGAACGCATGGCCGGCAAGCCACTACGGATGTCAATGTCTACGTCTGGATCTGTGTACGGGCCCGAGGTGTCATAAACCATTACTGGCGGATTTTTTTCCGCACCGAATTGTGAAGGTGTGTCGCTTAATGTAATTTCGCGGAAAGGTACGCGAATATCAGGACGGCTACCTTCAACATACACTTTACGTGAGTTAGCAAAAGGCTCGGTTGTCCCTTTATCTACTGAGGCTGTTTCGGTGGAAAAGTTGGCTAAATCTTTATCGACTGTGTTCACGGCGTGACTCCATTTGTTTTACATAAGGAGCGCAGTAAACTGCATTCCCTACGGCGGCATAACCCGCATCAGGTTCAAAGGGTATTTCTCACTTTAAAACCCCTTCGGTTCTAAAGACCCCTAGCAATGTGTGGAATTTACGCGAAAAACACTAAAAAAGCAATCTAAGGACTGCTGAATTTTCATACAATTGTATTGCATCATAAGGGCGTGTAATGATATAAAGATTGTTCAGGAAAGAAATAAAGCATCTGTACAGGGGAAATATGATACTAATCGCAATATACTACGTGGTCGCCATTGTGGTTTTAACACTGCATTTCACAGGCCATTTAGAGCGCTGGAATTTAGAGTGGCTGGTGTTTGTATTAGCGCTAACCGTTTTCCCAGCCGTGTTATACCTATAACTTCCTAATCGCTTCATAGTAGGGCCGTTACTCCACACGCTTCCATATTTGCGAGCGGCCTAATAAAGAGAAGCCGATATAGCCACGCACTTCTAGCTCATCACCCGCATCATTTAAGGTCATTTTGCATTTGTAAACTTTACCGTTTTCAGGATCTAGAATGTTGCCGCCATCATATTTATTACCATTCTTTTTAAGTCCTTTGGCGATGGTCATGCCAATAATTAGCTGATCTTTTCGCTCATCAGTACACTTAGAGCAAACGGCATCGCCAGTATCGGTTTCTAATAAGCCCTTTTCGATGGTGGCACTATATTCACCATCATTTTCATTAATGCGCACCAATGAGCGAGGTTTGCCAGACGCATCATCAATGGTTTGCCATAAACCTGCTGGGGTATCGGTTGCTGCAAGGCTGAGTTGAGCGGTGAAAAAGAATAAGGTAATGATTTGTGCTAGCGTTAATAAGATACGCATGGAGACTCTCCTAAAATTAATAATAGTTTATTTCAAAAATGGTTTTGCTAATGCGGTTTGTTTTTTGAGGCCCATGTTGACGAGGCGTGGGGCCACACCATTTAACCAAGCAAAGAAGCTCTGTGGTTGACCAATAAACACTTCTTGTTTTTCCTGTGTTAATGCATCGACAATAATCTCAGCTACCTTTTCTGGTTGATCAATCGCTTGCCCTGTTTTAGCCAGCATGGCGGTGCTTTTATCATCATTCATCGGCGTTTTAATCGCGCGAGGCGCAACGTAAGTGACGCCGATATTGGTATCAACCAATTCTCTTCGCAGCGCTTGAGAAAAACCATGTACTGCAAACTTACTCGCACAATAAGTTGCATAATGCGGGAAAGCGAGCGAGCCAAAAATAGACCCAACGAATACATAGTGGCCTTGCTTGCTTTGTTTAAAGCTTTTTAGTGCGGCGCGGCTTAGCTTAATCAGTGAGGTGACATTGGTTTGAATCACTTCTGCAATCCTCGATTCTGATTGGTCCTCTAAAGCGATAAAATCCAATACGCCAGCATTGCAGATGACAATATCCAAGCCGCCCAACTTTTCTTCAACCGCATGGACTATCTTTTCAGATACACCCTCAGCATTTAAGTCAGCATCAATGGTAATGGCATGGCTGCCTGCTTTCATGATGTCGATTTGGATTTTTTCTAGCTTAGCTGCATTTCTACCTGTTAAAGCGAGCACGGCTCCTTTACTCGCTAACTGCTTTGCAAGATGACTGCCGATGCCACCAGTAGCACCAGTGATTAAAACTCTTTTTTTTGCTAAATTCATACGATCCCCTATTGCGTGTTTACTGCATTGTTTTTGCTTCTATTTGCTTGAAGATGTCACCATATAGCTTGTAAAAATGTTTGGCTGCGTGGATGACAGTAGCCTGATCTTTTTCATTGGTAATTTGGTTCATTAAGCTTTCATAAAAAGCGACGTGGCCAACATCTAAATCACCATGTGATAGTAAATAACTAAATGCTTTTTTAGGTAAGTTTAAACTGGTCATGAGTGTTTCTCCAGCTTGTGTCGCAACAGCCGTACTCGTGCCTTCTAGCACTAATACCATACCAAAAAAACCAACAGGATTGACACGGTTAATCATGTCATAGGCATAAGCCACCATCATCTCTGTTTCATGGCTTGCAGCGGTGTCAATTTGTGTACTATTACGCACGGCTTCTTTATCTGCGCCGCAAGTCGCAATATCGTTCAGCACCCATTCTTGGTGGCCCATTTCTTCTTCAATATATTCGCCAATAGCGGTGCGTAGCCATTCGTAATCACCTGACAGTCGCCCACCACAAGCCATGAGCAATGGCGTCGTGTGTTTCACGTGGTGATAAGCTTGTGTTAGAAAAGCGATATACGTTGCTTTTGAAATATTGCCGGTGCTGCCTTGCGTGATTAATGCTTGGCTCATTAAGTTGTTGCGTTCAGTTTCGGTGGCATTTAATAATGTTTGGTAAAAAGACATCTGATCCTCTATTGTTAGGGTTATAAATACATCGAATCAATCGATGGTTGATACTGTTGCCAAATTAGGTCGCGTTTTAGGCGGCCATTGGGCGTTAGCTGGTTGTTGTTGACTGTAAAAGGCTCTTTTGCCAGTAACCACTTACTGACACGTGCGTAATCAGGCAGTTGCTCATTGATTTTTTCTATGGCGTCATCAATGACAGCTGAATGTGTTTTGGGGTTAGCTACAATTAGTGCAGTATTCCAAGGCTTGGCCTCACCAAACAGACAAGCTTGGGCAATCACGGGGGTGCTGATGAGGTCACGCTCCACCCACTCTGGCGAAACATTGCGACCATAAGACGTGATAAAGATATTTTTCTTACGGCCATTGATAAATAAGTATCCATCTTCGTCTAGGGAGCCTATATCACCTGTTTCTAACCAGGTGTTCTGTAGCGGTGCTTGTCCGATATAGCCTAAATAATTAGCACCTTTCACAAGTACTTCGCCGTCTTCTGCGATACGCAGTGAAACATGGGGCAATGGCTTGCCCACACTGCCCGCTTTGTTTGCCGTGATTGTATTAAGCGCAACCACAGAGGCGCTTTCTGATAAACCATAGCCTTCGAAAACAGGTAGGCCAAGTTGATGTGCTTGCGAGAGTAGTTCTGGCGATACTGATGCCCCGCCGACTGCTAAAAAGCGTAATGCGGGTAAAGCGCTTTTGTTTTGTTGCAACGTGTGTATTAGGGCACTCAGCAATTCAGGAATCAAAATAGCCGTATTGGCTTGTGTTTCCTGTAATGCTTGCACCAGTCTTGTAATGTCAGTTTGGCTGCCAGTTAAACCAGTGCGAGCGCTGCTCAATAAATAGCTGCAACCGCCTGCGAGTAAATTGGCATATAAACCCGCTACATTTTCTAATAGCACCGCTAGCGGCAAAATGCCGACATGTT
>SPJO01000094.1 GCA_006844635.1 Methylophilaceae bacterium
GTGTTTATCGGTCTCTTTATTAAAATATTAATATAGAGACCGAACAATCCCTTCATTTGATTCTATACTAAAGCTTTTTTGTTAACCACCTTAGGAGCGATCATTATGGAGTCAAGCTAGTACCTCTCAACAAAAACCACGCCTGTTAACACAAGTATCTATCCATTGCCGTAGACGACATTTCAGCTTTAGTACTGAACGTAATTACATTCATTGGATTAAACGCTTTATCTATTTTCATCAGAAACAACATCCAGATACGATGGGTGGCCGTGAGGTGGAGGCTTTCTTGAATCACTTGGCGGTTAAACGTCAGTGTTCTGCTTCTACTCAAACGCAAGCATTGAATGCGTTGGTGTTCTTGTATCAAGAGGTTTTGAGTAAACCTCTGGGCAATTTGAAGGGCTTGAAACGTGTTCAACAGCGGCACCGTGTGCCTGTGGTGTTGAGTGTCGATGAGGTGAGAAGATGCTTGGATTTGATGTCGGGTGTGCCGCAGTTAGCGGCGCAGCTGATCTATGGGGCTGGATTACGCGTGAATGAGTGTATGGGCTTGCGGGTAAAGGATATTGATTTTTCGACGAATGCGGTGAGTGTGCGTAATGGTAAAGGCGGTAAGGATCGAACCACTGTCTTACCTGATCAATTAATGCGCCCTTTACAACGACATTTGTTAACAGTGGCTGCGTTACATAAAAGTGATTTAAACCGTGGTGCTGGGTTTGCGGCGATGCCTGGTGCGTTGTACCGTAAGTACCCTTCTGCTTCTAAATCGTTTGCCTGGCAGTTTGTGTTTCCTTCTTCTGTGATTCGGCCTTGGGCAGATGGCAAGATGCAGGTACGTTGGCATATGTCAGATAGTACCGTCCAAAAGGCATTTAAACGTGCGTTGAATCAAGCAGAAATTCATAAGCATGCTTCTGTGCATACATTACGGCATTCGTTTGCGACACACTTGTTGAGTAATGGGACGGATATTCGGACGATTCAATTATTGCTGGGACACAGAAGCTTGCAAACCACGATGATTTATACACATGTATTAGAAGCGACCAAAAAGGTGAAGAGCCCCTTTGATGTGTTGTGAGTGTTTACCGCTGATACTAGCCAAGATCAGTCAATCAGATGTGTTGATGTGCTTAACGGATTCAGTAGTGGCGATCTCATCTTTATGTCGAGAATTTAGGATTTCTTGATCCCATTGTTTTGATGTTTTTTGCAGTAAGTGAATCGCTTGTTCTATCCGTTGATTTTTGGTGAGCTCATCACTTTGCAGCAGGTCAATGACAGTGGTGATATTGGGTATCAGGATATGGTTGACTTTGTTTTTGAGGTCTCGTTTCTTTTGCGCTTCCCGCGCACGGTAATCAGCAGCGTTGCGTTTGTTCTGCTCATGTCGACTGAGAGGGCTGGTCTTTGGGCGCCCTCTTCTCTCTTGCGTGGTTGTCGATTTATGATTCGTCATCATTAATAGTCAGGGCATGTGAATGTACTTAATGGCTATTAACGGTACCCTGACTCATTTCGGAAGACGTCAACAAGCAAACCGTATACCAATAATATCGATGACGTCAGCATATTAATTAGTTGTTTTCGGTATCTTTTATTTTGATGACGTCAGCGTAAATACAGTATTGGTCCCCTTTAATATCTTTCTTGGTTAATCAACGCGTATCAGTTCTTCCCATTTCGTTGTAAAGGATTGGCTTTTGTTTTCTTGTCGCATTTTCCAGGGACGGTGAGTGCCCAGGCTTGCGAGTTTCACAGTTTCTCGGCCCATCTTTTGATTGATGCGATCAATGGTTTGCATCAGTGGTGCGGTTTTGAGTGTTGGAGTTTGCGTGCTAAACAGGTCTTGTTGTATGTCACTTGCAGTGCGTAAATCACCTAGCATGACGCCCGCTTTGAGGTATCGTATATTGGGTTTGTAAATGCGCTTTAGAATCCAAAGGGCTGTTTTAACGAGTTGTGCTGTGTGATCCGTTGGTGTGGGTAAGGCGACGGTGGCACCGTTACTGTAAAACGGTCCTTCATCATGTGGGCTGCTGCGGATAAACACATGCACATGCCCCGCATAGGATTGTTGTCGGCGTAGTTTTTCTGCGGCACGACTCATGTATAACGTAATGGATTCGGCTAAGCCTTGATAATCACTGACCTTTTGCCCAAAGCTGCGTGAACTTAAGATTTGTTGCTTGATGGGTATTACGTCTTCCATCTCGATGCACACAGTGCCATTGAGTTCGCGTACGGACTTAGCCAATGTGACATTAAACTGTTGTTTGATGCGTTGCGGGTTCGCTTGTTTTAAGTCCAGCACAGTATTGATGCCCCTGGCATTCAGCTTTGGTGCTAGCTTTCGACCTACTCCCCAGACTTCTCCAACTGCGATGCTGTTGAGTATCGTGTCAAGTTGCGGTGGTGCCAAGGTGTTGAAGTTACAGACACCCTTGTAGTGTGGTCTTTTCTTGGCACAGTGATTGGCCAGTTTAGCCAGTGTCTTGGTACTGGCAAACCCGACACAGACGGGTAAGCCTGTCCATTGTTTGATGGTGTGTTTTATCGCTTGTCCCAAGACGACCAAGTCTTTTGAGGGTTGTGTGCTTAGGTCTAAGAAGGATTCATCAATCGAGTAAATTTCTTGATCTGGACTAAACTGTCTGAGTATGGACATGACGCGGTTACTCATATCAGCATACAGTGCGTAATTAGACGAGAAAGCTGTGATTTGATGTTGCTCAGCTAAGTCTTTGCATTGAAACCAAGGCATGGCCATGCCAATGCCTAAGGCTTTGACTTCATTGCTGCGTGCCACCGCACAGCCATCGTTATTACTTAACACAACAACGGGTTTATTCTCCAGTTTAGGATTAAAGACCCGCTCACAAGAAACATAGAAGTTATTGACATCCACAAGTGCGATACTGCGTGTCATGTGAGGTTCCTGATATCAGATATGGTTAATAATCGTCTAGTTTAGCCAACACTAACCTAGCGAAAGCGACGAAAGGCGCCAATCACAACGCCCCAGATTTCAAACTGCATCTCGCCTTTAAGGTCAATCGGTGCATAAGCACCTGAAGCATTGGCAGGCAATAGTCTAGGCGCACTATTAGGTTGTTTAGAAAGTGTTTTAATGGTGAATTCACCATCGACTACTGCTAATACAATATCGCCTAATAACGGTTTCTTGGAACGATCGACCACGGCTTTATCATGCGGCATCAAGCCTGCCTCAATCATAGACTCCCCTTGTATGGTGACAAAGAAGGTGGCATCGGCTTGATCGATTAAATACTCGGTAGGATCTAAGCGTTGTTCGACATGATCATCGGCTGGTGATGGAAAGCCTGCGGGCACTTTGGAATTGTAGAGTGGCAGGGAAAGTTGAGCGTTCTGCACTTTAGGGCGAAGCCAACCAGCTTTAGCGCTGATCGCGGCAAGGAATGGATGGGGACTAGCAAACGGTGTGGCAGTTTGATTCGGATAATGTTGGTTGCGCATTGGCTCTTTTGCTCAGCATCCACGCATAGGGAGTACGTGTTAGTTTGGTTGATGGGTTATTGGTTATTATTTCTGCATCTCTTTTGTTTATTGTAACAATATTCAAAATGAACAAGCAATGATTAGTTTTGTTAAAATGCGAGCATGTGTAGCAACTTTGAAACGATTGAAGCCGAACGCGCCCCTTGGGTGAGGCAAACCTTTGGT
>SPJO01000097.1 GCA_006844635.1 Methylophilaceae bacterium
GTAAAAATGGGGATTCTCATTATCTATAAATAACTTTAACTATAATAATTAAAGTTATGATTTTATTAATTAAAAGACTTCTCTAGTAAGTCTTCATCAAATGCACCAGCAAAAAAGCTATTGCCTGTTTCTAAGTTAGTTACAGTCACTTTTGCCGGTGAAAACAACAGTGGATCAATTTGATAAAAGTCCATGTTCACCGCTTTGAATACCTCTGCAAATGGCCGACCATAATCTTTAGATGCACTGCTTGGCATGGCCTTCGCCAAGTCACGCGCCGCATCATCAGTAGACTGCACATAAAGATGCACAAAACCGCCAAACAGAATGGCATCATTCGTTCGGCCCATGCCAGTTAAAAAGTCTGGTGAAGGAGCAGGAATCGGCGCCACACCATAACCATCGGCAAATTGTTCTAATGGAAAATGCAAAGTATGTAGCTTATGTAGAGCGACTTCTAGCACGCGCGCCGTAATCTGCACCGTGCCCGCCAAGCTTCGAGTCGGCGTTAAGATGAAAGTTAAATTATCAGCGGAAACACCGGTATCTTTAGCCACCTTCTCAATCACCTCGCTCGGTGGCATTTGATCCGTCTCAAGCACCAGCACAGTGTGTGAACACTCATCTTTATAAGCCAACTCTTGATAAATCTCTTCTCGTTGCGCAATAGCACGAGCCGGGCCACTTCCCAATGAGAAAAACTTATCATGTGACAATGCCCAACCAGCATACTGACTACCCAAACATGACAACACCGGGTTCATAGCATGCACTTTCACGCTTAATGGCCAATTTTTAAACGTCGAGTCATTCTGTAAAGACACGCTACCCAAGCCACCCATACAGACCTCAGCAATTTGGCGACCCGCTTCTAACCCGCCAACGGCGTCTATGCCAGCATCGATAATCATCGCTCCAGAATCATGCTCAGTAATGCCAAGTTTTAGCGCGCTCGCATTCACCAGCAGGTTCTCAACTAACGGCATTGTCCGCTGATTAATACTTAAATTTGAAACTTCTTTTATGTCCATGGCCTGTAACCAACTATTAATTAAAAAATTGTTTGTTCAATGCAAACGCCCTGTCTTTCACTAAACTTTTTGCCATCTTTGCATTCTCTGCACCTGCTAACACTGTGCAAACTGGCATCCCCGCATCAAACACACTGCCTGCCTCTGGTATGTCAGCGACCCAAGCTGGCCAACTCATATTACCCTCTATGACTAAGTCATTATCTGCATAGATAATTTGGTGCGCCATACTACCCGCCTGCTGCCATAGGCTTTGCTTTGACAGCGCTTCATCACTGCTAGCTATATGTCGCGCCATCAAATCAGCATCCGCATACAACTCAGCTGTCGCGCTTAAGCGTGGATTCACCTCTAACACATACACATCATCACCATCACAAATCGCATCGCAACTATTCATACCGCGTAAACCAAGTGTCTTTGTTAGCGCTGCCACATAATTAACCAAACGCCTTTTGGCTTCGTTACTAAAGCTTGCACCACTCACAGCACCGCCATAGCGATAGCAATCAGTCATATCATCATCTAACCATAGTTCGTTAAAGCCGACAATCTGTGATTGTTGTCCATCAGCTAAAAACAAACAAGAAACTGACTGCCCAGCTTGAAACTGTTGTAAATAGACCGCTTCAGACGGTTGATAAGCGCCATTTTTCAACGTATTAATATGCATGCCACCGCTGCCCCCAACTTGTTTAACCAACCAACCATTAGTTGATGCTGGCAAATCAAAGGTCACTATTGGGTGTGGCACACCTAGTGCATCACATGTCGCAAAAAACGGCCGTGCTTGTTTGCATTGCGCAATTGTTTGCGCTGAATTACCAATAACTTGTACATACTGACTGATTTGCGTTAATAGCGAAGGCTGTTTTTCGAAACCAGCACCAAAGCACAAGCCAACAACATCTTGTAAATCTAACTTTTTGATGATCTCAAGTAGGTGTGATTCACTTAACTGCCCTGCTTGCATAGGTACCTGGTAACTTTGCTTTGCCAAACGTTTGGTATCAACATCGTTAAAGCAGTCAATTGCAATCACATCGAAACCAGACTTAGCCGCTAAATTCACATAAGCACGGCTGGTAATTGCTGCAATAATTAGGGTTTGTTTACTAGCTGTTAGCACATGCGAAATCAAACGCATCGTGATAGTCAATATGCACTGGCTTATCACTATTTAGCATTTGCTCAAGCAATTTATTTTGCGTGATATATTTCAGCTGACCGACTGCTAAAGCACCAAAGCCAGCAATTTGAGTACCACTCACTAACACGCCATCCGACATCACATCGACACCCTCTATCGCAAGCGACGGCACTGCGTTCACATCCGCGACAACTTTCAGCGTCTCAGATGTATTAAAGTCATCAACGTCTAACACCCGCACACCAGCTGGTGTTGCGCACAAAGCAACCGTGACAGTATTAAGCGCTGCTTTCTTAGCTTCTTTACTCGCGCCATCAACTACTTCCAGCGTCGTGCCAAAGCGTTCATTTAAAGGGTCGACATGCTGCTGCATTCTTTCTACACTACTGTGCGCCATCATATGTACGGTAGCACCTTGCTTTGCAGCTATCAGGGCACTGGTCGTTCCAACCGTGCCACTCGCACCAAAAATAGCGATTGTTTGATCACTCAATTTTTCTTGTTTAGCTTTTAAATGGGCGTCAACCTTCGCCAACATTGCCGCCGCGGTCGTAAACGAGCCAGATGGGTCAGAAAAGGTTGAAATTTCAAATGGTTGAAACATCGCCTGACGTGCTGCATCTTGCATATCAAGTGCCAATTGAATGTCTCTGCCGCCAATAAAAATCGCTTCCCGCTTCACACCACTGGGGCTACGTGAAAAGATAGCATCTTGCGCCAACGCTTCAACCTCATCTAGATTAACGTTGGTATAAGGCATGATTTTTTCATACCCAGCATCAAATGCCATATTCACATCGAACGGACTGGCATTCTTAGCTGCCGTAATTAAATGTAATATACTTGTTTTCATTATTTTAGAGTTCCCTTCCTACTAGCTTAGTATACTCCTTATCAGCATGCCCTACACTACAATCAAAGACGTATTAAGTGCTTAATTTACGAACTGACCGTCGCCCCTACATTGCTTGCGCCACACAGTAGCCAGCCCAATGATTTTGCAGTGAATCGTGATTGCAGGCCTTTTAAGTGCTGTTCTGCTACCGCCTGGCTCTCAAAAATAGCAAAACCTGTCGGCCCCCATGAACTTTGTCCAGCACATAAAACACCGCCTTCAACAAGATCATTCAACACCTCTGATACCAATTGACTGGCATACCGTCCGCCTTGTATAGGTGAAAAATAGTCGCCTGTGTAAGCCTGCAGAGAAGCAATCGCTTGACCAAATGTTTTCAAATCTTGTTCTTCGAGCGCTGGCAGTGCTTGCATCAGCACTGCTTGGCAGACTTGCTGTGTTCGCTGCAAGTCTGCCTCTTTAAGGCTGGCAAATGCATGCTTCTCCTGTTCACCATGCACTCCAATGTGTTGATGATCAAAAATTAACAAGACGCG
>SPJO01000096.1 GCA_006844635.1 Methylophilaceae bacterium
GTTTGACAGGAAGTTAAAAGTTGAGCATAATCGCGGGTTCGGTTAGGAGGGGTGGCCGAGTGGTTAAAGGCGACGGACTGTAAATCCGTTCTCTCTGAGTACGAAGGTTCGAATCCTTCCCCCTCCACCACATGATGGTTGGTTTTGTAGTAGTAGTAAAAAAGATGTAGATTGATGAGCCGCAGTGCGGGAGTAGCTCAGTTGGTAGAGCTTCAGTTTTCCAAACTGAATGTCGCGAGTTCGAGCCTCGTCTCCCGCTCCAGACATTGAAAATTGTTTGGAGAGTTTAGCAGCCCATGTGGCTCAGTGGTAGAGCACTCCCTTGGTAAGGGAGAGGTCGCGGGTCCGATTCCCGCCATGGGCACCATGAATCGCAACAGGGTTGGGTTTGTAGGTTGTAAAGTTTTATTAAGTTGAATAAAACTTTTGTATAGCAAGATAATTAAGTTAATAAAGCTTTAGGTAAAACTAATTTAAATAAAGGAAGAAAGTCATGGCAAAAGACAAGTTTGAACGGACCAAGCCGCATGTAAACGTTGGCACAATTGGTCACGTGGATCATGGGAAGACAACATTGACAGCAGCGATTTCAACGGTGCTGACTAAGAAGTTTGGTGGCGATAAGCGTGATTTTGCTGAGATTGATTCAGCACCTGAAGAAAAAGCACGTGGTATTACCATTAACACATCACACGTTGAGTATGAGACAGACACACGTCACTACGCACACGTTGACTGCCCAGGCCATGCTGATTACGTAAAAAACATGATTACTGGTGCTGCACAAATGGACGGCGCTATTCTAGTTGTATCAGCAGCTGACGGCCCTATGCCACAAACACGTGAGCACATCCTGTTAGGTCGTCAAGTTGGTGTACCTTACATCATCGTATTCCTAAACAAAGCAGACATGGTCGATGATGAAGAGCTATTAGAGCTTGTTGAAATGGAAGTGCGTGAGTTATTAGACAAATACGACTTCCCAGGTGATGACACACCAATCATCAAAGGTTCAGCATTGAAAGCATTAGAAGGTGACCAATCAGAGATTGGTGAGCCAGCAATTCTAAAACTAGCTGAAGCTCTAGATACTTACATTCCTGAGCCAGAGCGTGCAATCGACGGTAGCTTCTTGATGCCAGTTGAAGACGTATTCTCAATTTCAGGTCGTGGTACTGTAGTTACAGGTCGTGTAGAACGCGGCATCGTAACAGTAGGTGACGAAATTGAAATCGTTGGTATTCGTCCAACGCAAACAACAACCTGTACTGGTGTTGAAATGTTCCGTAAATTGCTAGACCAAGGTCAAGCAGGTGACAACGTAGGTGTATTGCTACGTGGAACTAAACGTGAAGACGTAGAACGTGGTCAAGTGCTTTCAAAAGCAGGCACAATCACACCACATACAAAATTCACAGCAGAGATTTATGTGCTAGGTAAAGATGAAGGTGGTCGTCATACCCCATTCTTCCAAGGCTACCGTCCACAGTTTTACTTCCGTACAACGGACGTAACAGGAGCGGTTGAATTACCAGAAGGTACAGAAATGGTAATGCCAGGTGACAACGTATCAATTACAGTAGAGTTGATTGCGCCGATTGCGATGGAAGAAGGTTTACGCTTCGCTATTCGTGAAGGTGGCCGTACTGTTGGTGCTGGTGTTGTTGCTAAAATTATTGAATAAGTTTTTAGCGAAAGAAGCTACGCTAAGTATGGCGTAGCTTTTGATGTTTGTAGTGCTTACAGGCCAATAGCTCAACTGGTAGAGTATCGGTCTCCAAAACCGAGGGTTGGGGGTTCGAAGCCCTCTTGGCCTGCCAAATAATAGAGCAACTCATATTGAGTTGCCATAAAGTTTAAGTGATTAATTATGGTAGATAAAATTAAGCTGGTTTTGTCCATGTTGCTAGTTGCGGCAGGCATTGCTGGCTTTTATCTTTTAGCTGACAAAGCGTTAGTGCTGCGTATTCTTGCTGTCATTGCGGGTGTTGTGGCTGCGGCGGTGTTGTTTAGAACGACGGCGTTGGGTCAGCAGTCTTTTGGCTTTTTTGGCGATTCGATTGCTGAGGCTAAACGTGTTGTATGGCCGACTCGAAAAGAGACGGTACAAACGACATTGGTCGTGTTTGTGTTGGTTGTTATTGTGGCTGCGTTTTTAGCGGTGGTTGATATCGGCTTTTCACATATGATTCAGTGGTTATTGGGACGGAGTGCTTAATGGAAATGCATTGGTATGCAGTTCAGGTTTTTTCAAGTATGGAAAAATCAGTTAAGGCTGCGCTTGAAGAGCGAATAGAGCGTTCTGAGTTTAAAGATCAGTTTGGTGAGATTTTAGTCCCGATTGAAGAAGTGGTTGAAATGAAATCTGGTGTTAAGAAGATTTCAGAACGCAGATTGTACCCTGGTTATGTGTTGGTGCAGATGGCGATGACGGATGATAGCTGGCATTTGATTAAAAGCACCCCGCGAGTAACAGCGTTTATTGGTGGTAGTGCGCAAAAGCCTACACCGATTAAAGATAAAGAAGTCGAAATTATTTTACAGCGTATGGATGATAGTAAATCGAATCCAACGCAAAAAATGACCTTTGAAAAAGGTGAGGCTATTCGTGTGATTGATGGTCCATTTAAAGACTTCTCAGGCAATATTGAAGAAGTGAATTACGAGAAAAGTAAAGTGCGCGTTTCAGTGTCTATTTTTGGACGTGCGACACCTGTTGAGCTGGACTTTAGTCAGGTCGACAAAGAAGTATAGTAGTTTGTTTTTTAACGGGGAGCTTTAACTAGGTTTAAAGCGTTTGCACCCACACAAGGAGTGTCATTATGGCAAAGAAAGTTATTGGTTATATCAAGCTGCAGATTCCTGCAGGTAAAGCTAACCCAAGTCCTCCAGTTGGTCCTGCATTGGGTCAAGCTGGTTTGAATATCATGGAATTCTGTAAAGCGTTTAACGCGGCGACACAAAGTGTTGAGCCAGGCTTGCCAATTCCAGTCGTGATTACTGCGTTTGCAGATAAGAGCTTCACTTTTGTAATGAAGACGCCACCAGCGTCTATCTTGCTGAAAAAAGCAGCAAAAATTAAAAGTGGTTCTGCCCGTCCTCATGTTGATAAAGTTGCAACGATTACACGTAAACAGGCTGAAGAAATTGCAACAACGAAGATGCCTGATTTAACGGCTGCTGATATGGATGCTGCTGTGCGTACAATCGCAGGTAGTGCACGTAGCATGGGTATTATTGTGGAGGGCGAATAAGATGGCTAAAAGAATAGATGCACTTCGTGCAAAGATTGATCGTAATAAAGCGTACCCAGCACAAGATGCTTTGGCGCTTGTAAAAGAGTCTGCAAAAGTTAAGTTTGATGAGTCAGTTGATTTGTCAATTAACTTGGGTATTGATCCAAAGAAATCAGACCAGTTAGTGCGTGGTTCAATTGTGTTGCCAAACGGTACTGGTAAAACGACGCGTGTTGCTGT
>SPJO01000098.1 GCA_006844635.1 Methylophilaceae bacterium
ACCCAGAAGAAAAGCCTCGTGTGCTAATGGGCGGCGATGGTCAATTCTTTGATAGTGATCGCGTTCCATTTACTGCGATTCGTGGTTTGAATCGTAAAGAAGCGAATAAAGTGATTTTGGCTGAAATGACAGAAAGTGGTGCGCTGGTTGCAAGTGCGCGCTTGAACCATAGTTTCCCTCATTGCTGGCGCCATAAAACACCGCTGATGCAGTTGGCGACACACCAATGGTTTGTTGGCATGAATGCACAAGGCAAAGACGGTAAATCTTTGCGTGAACATGCCGATAAAGCCGTCGACAATACGGAATTTTTCCCTGATTGGGGGCGTGCGCGACTTGAAGGCATGATTAAGACCCGGCCTGATTGGTGTGTGTCACGCCAGCGCAACTGGGGTGTGCCAATGCCTTTGTTTGTCCATAAAGAAACAGGTGAACTGCACCCGCAAACGGCGTTGTTGTTAGAAGAGGCTTGCTTGCTGGTTGAGGAAGCAGGCGTTGAAGCTTGGTTCTCTTTAGACGTCGATGCGTTTTTAGCACAACATGCACCTGATGGTGCGGAGCAATATAAAAAGGTCACCGATACATTGGACGTATGGTTCGACTCTGGCACCACGCATGCCTCTGTGTTAAATCGTCGCGATGAGTTAGCCAAACCAGCTGACTTGTATTTAGAAGGCTCTGACCAACATCGTGGCTGGTTCCAGTCTAGCTTGCTTACTGGCTGCGCGATTGATGGGCGAGCGCCATATGATGCCTTACTGACACACGGCTTTGTCGTGGATGGCAAAGGCTACAAAATGAGTAAATCCAAAGGCAATGTGGTGGCGCCACAAAAAGTGATGGATACTTACGGCGCTGACATTTTAAGGCTATGGGTAGCGAGTACGGATTACTCTGGTGAACTGACGATTTCTGATGAGATTCTCAAGCGTGTGTCAGATAGTTACCGCAAGATCCGTAACACCTTACGTTTCTTGCTGGCAAATGTCGATGACTTTGATGTGCAAACACAAGCGGTTGCCTATGATGATTTGTTAGAGATTGATCGTTATGCATTGGGCATGTTGTCTGACTTGTCCAAGACTTGTAAAGCGGCTTATGACAGTTATGAACTGCATAAGGTTGGTCAAGCCTTGTTGCATTTCTGTGCAGAAGATTTAGGTGCGTTCTATTTGGATATTCTCAAAGACCGTATGTATACCAATGCCGAAGATTCACAAGATAGACGTTCGGCGCAAACAGTATTGCTAAAAATTACACAAGTATTGGCAGGTTTAATGGCGCCAGTATTGAGCTATACGGCAGAAGAAGTTTGGCAAACGCTTTACCCAGAAATGGATGATTATGTGCTCTTGCACAATTGGTCAGATGCAGATGATTTAATCGCACCAGTTGCTTACGCTGAATACGAAACCAACTTGAAAGCGAAATGGGAAATGATTCGTGCGATTCGTGCAGAAGCTGCCAAAGAAATTGAAGTAGTGCGTGGTACGGGGCAGGTTGGATCGTCATTACAAGCAGAGGTGGCTTTTTATGTACCTAAAGCATGCTATGAGGCACTGCTTAGCTTGGGTGATGACTTAAGGTTTGTGATGATTACTTCTGCTGCTTCAGTACATGAGGTGGCAACAGAGGATGAGCAAAAAGTCGAAGTAACTCCAAGCGCGCATGAGAAGTGTGCACGGTGTTGGCATTATTGTGAGGATGTGGGGACGAGCGAAACACACCCAACGCTTTGCAGCCGCTGTGAAACGAACTTATTTGGCACACCTACATCAAGACAATATGCTTAACCATTCACTGACCAAGTATTTCGGCTTAAGTGCAGTTGTGCTTGCTGCTGATTTATATACCAAACACTTGACGCAACAAGCTTTTTCGCTGGGTGATAAGATCACTGTGACCTCGTTTTTTGATTTGGTTCGTTATCATAATGAAGGCGCTGCATTTAGTTTTTTAGCGGATGCGGGTGGCTGGCAGAAATGGTTCTTTACAGGCGTATCTCTAATTGCTAGTATTTTTATCATCTACTTGCTCAGAAAACACCGTAATGAGCAGTTGTTCTGCTGGGGCTTGGCCTTGGTATTAGGTGGCGCACTTGGTAATTTATATGACCGCGTGACATTAGGGTACGTGGTTGATTTTTTATCATTCCACGTCAATAATTTATATTGGCCTGCCTTTAATATTGCAGATAGTGCGATTACCGTCGGTGTTGGCCTATTACTGGTAGATAGTTTCAAACCCAAAAAAGGATAGCGCATATGCCTGACTGGAAAAAGCTGATCGCGGGTAAGATTGCAGTGGCTAAAAAAGGAAGCGCCGTACCAGGCAAGCTGAATGATAATGCGCGTGTGCCGCCAGGCCAAAAGCAGGTGGACAACTTTCCCGTGTTGGATATGGGTATCAAGCCAGAAATTCCATTAGAAAAATGGCAACTAAAAGTGTTTGGTTTGGTAGAAAAAGAAGTAGCGCTGGACTGGCAAGCATTTCAGGCGCTCGACCATATCACTGATACCTCTGATTTTCATTGTGTAACACGCTGGAGCCAATTAGACATGGACTGGCAAGGCGTCAGAGTGCGCGATGTTCTGGAAATGGCGATGCCGCTAGCCAACGCTAAATTTGCCACCATGCATGGGTATGATGGCTATACCACTAACTTACCGCTAGAAGCATTGTTAGATGATGATGTGCTGATTGCGCATAGCGTATTAGGTGCGCCACTCACACGAGAGCATGGTGGCCCTGTTAGGATGGTCGTACCAAAGCGTTATGCTTGGAAAGGGGCTAAATGGCTGAAAGCCATTGAGCTACATGAGCACGATAAGCGTGGCTTCTGGGAAGTGCGTGGTTACCATAATGATGCGTTCCCATTTGAAGAGCAACGTTTCTCAGAAGACGACGATATCTAGCTAGTGCTTTTTACCTAGCAGTTGCATCCCAATGGTAAAAATGCCAACTGCTACGGCGCCAGCCACTAAACCAACAACCGCATCCGTTAAAATCGGCGAAAAGAATGCTAAAACGCTGCCAAATGTCGGTATATTCCCCAAATTTTCAGCAAGTTGCTGGCTAAAGTGGTGAATGGGCGGAATGCCATGACCGATAATGCTACCGCCGACTAAAAACATAGCTGCCGTACCCACCACGCTGAGGGTTTTCATCAAGATGGGTGCGAAAGCTAAGATTTTTTGGCCTACTTTGCGTTGCAACTGGTTGAAAAAAGCTTGACCTTTCTTTTGCATAAGGTGCAAGCCTAAGTCATCTAATTTGACGATGCCTGAAACTAAACCGTAGATAAAAACAGTGACGCCTATCGCAA
>SPJO01000104.1 GCA_006844635.1 Methylophilaceae bacterium
AGGATATCAAGGTTAGCGAAGCGCCAACGACTAAATCATCAGGTAAACCTGGTTGTACGATGTAGCAACAAACACTAAGGCTAGGTGTTAGCTAAATCAGTCAGTGCGGCACGGTCTAACAGGTCAACCTTGCCGCGGCCAAGTGCCACCCAGCCTTTTTGCTCTAATCGTTTGATTTGACGGCTCACTACTTCACGAGCAGTCCCAAGCTCATCAGCAATTTGCTGGTGTGTTTTTTGGACATTGTCGGCACCTTCGTCAAGTAGCAATTTAGCCAGCCGCGCATCTAAACTATGGAAAGCTACTTCGTCTAACAACACAATTAAATCACTAATGAGGGCGCCATAATTTGTCATGACGAAAGTCCGGAACACTTTAGAATCAATCATTAACTGATTAAAGGCAGCTGAAGGAATAATCACATCCTTAATTGGCTCCTCTACAATCGTCGATGCTGGGTAATCACTATTGCCTAGCAAACAAGTTGTCGTGATGACACAAGTCTCGCCAGAACCCACGCGATACAATAAAATCTCACGGCCACTAGCAGACATCTTATAGACCCGTGACCTGCCAGACAAACGCATCACATATGCGCCACACGGACCACCCTCCCGATAACCAATTGCACCAATAGGCGCCTCGACTACCCGCGCTGATTTAGCTAATATTTCGCGTGCATTGTCTTCCAAACCCGATAACGCTGGAAACTGTTCCAGCCATGCAAGATCCATCATCCTCACTCCTCAAGTCATTCAGTTTTACAGCTTTTAATTTTTATAATTTATGTTTTCACTCTGCGCTACCACTACTCTGATATGCCGAAGCAGCAGCCATGCTACATCATTTTAGACATTTCTTCCCAAAAATGTGAGCATGCTAGCAAACCTCTCTATAGCACTATCTGCTAAACCCTCTAAAACCGTAGTGATCACTGACCACAACATCTCCAAGCAGATATAAAGATAGCAAAATTACTACATTTAACAACTTTTAAGATTATTTAACATCATTTAAAGATCTTTTAACAACATTTAATAGACTGAGCTATTGCAACACCTGCTAGATATGCCTTTCCTCAGCCCTGATAGGCCATCGTTTTAACTTGACCAAAAAGCCTAATAAAGCGAAACTATCGCCTTTATAGTAAGAACAACTCTATTCACGATTAGTTGCGTAATCATCTCAAAAGGATGTCACCGCACACAATAGCAACACGGAGAAACCTCACGCATGGCAACAAATCCGCAAACCGGCTTGACTGAAACCGACCCGCAAGAAACCCAAGAATGGCTTGACGCACTCTCTTCAGTAATCGAAAACGAAGGGACAGAGCGCGCTCACTTCTTGTTAGAAGCAATGATTGATCAAGCAAGACGTTCTGGCAGCAATCTGCCTTACAATGCAACAACAGCATACGTCAACACAATACCGACGCACTTACAAGCGAAGCTACCTGGCAACCCTGAGATGGAACGCCGCATTCGTGCACTCATTCGCTGGAACGCGATTATGACCGTGCTACGTGCCAATGAAAAATCACCAGGTGTTGGTGGTCATATTGCTAGCTTCCAGTCAGCTGCAACATTATATGACATTGGCTTTAATCACTTTTTCCGTGCTGCCAATGAGAACTTTGGTGGCGACTGCATCTACTTCCAAGGGCACTCTTCACCCGGTGTTTATGCCCGGGCATTTTTAGAAGGCCGCCTATCAGAAGAGCAACTCGATAATTTCCGCCAAGAAACAGGCGGCAATGGCTTATCTAGCTACCCTCACCCATGGTTAATGCCAGACTTTTGGCAGTTCCCAACGGTTTCAATGGGCATTGGCCCATTAGCGGGCATTTATCAAGCAAGGTTCTTAAAGTACATTCATGATCGCGGCATCGCCGATACCAGCGACCGTAAAGTATGGGTGTTCTGTGGTGATGGTGAGATGGACGAGCCGGAATCACAAGGCGCCATTTCATTAGCGGCGCGTGAAGGTTTAGATAATTTAATCTTCGTCATCAACTGTAATTTACAGCGTTTAGATGGTCCTGTCCGTGGTAACGGCAAAATCATCCAAGAATTGGAATCAAACTTCCGTGGTGCAGGCTGGAATGCATTGAAAGTGATCTGGGGTTCTTACTGGGATCCATTATTAGCCATGGACAAAGATGGCTTATTGAAGAAGCGCATGGAAGAATGCGTGGATGGTGAATACCAAAACTTCAAACAAAAAGGCGGTGCTTACACGCGCGAGCACTTCTTCGGTAAGTATCCTGAGTTAAAAGAAATGGTTGCTGCGATGTCAGATAATGATATTTGGCGCTTAAACCGCGGCGGTCATGACCCGCATAAAGTGTATGCCGCTTACAACGCTGCGGTAAACCACAAAGGCCAACCGACTGTGATTCTAGCGAAAACCGTTAAGGGTTACGGTATGGGCGATGCTGGCGAAGGTCAGAACACAACACATCAACAGAAGAGCATGGATATCGAATCACTGAAAGTATTCCGTGATCGTTTCGAATTGCCATTAACTGACGAACAAGTTGAAAATTTATCGTACTACAAACCTGATGCTGACAGCCCTGAAATGCAATATATGGCTGAGCGCAGCGCAGCGATGGGCGGGCATGTACCAGCGCGTCGCCGTAAAGGTAACGAGTTAACGGTACCGAAACTGTCTGCTTTTGACAGCATGCTCAAAGCGACTGGTGATCGTGAAATTTCAACAACGATGGCTTTTGTCCGCATCTTATCAACCTTGTTACGTGATAAAGAAGTCGGTAAATACGTCGTACCAATCGTGCCAGATGAAGCACGTACATTCGGCATGGAGGGTATGTTCCGTCAACTCGGCATTTATTCTTCAATCGGTCAACTATACGAACCGCAAGATTCTGACCAAGTGATGTATTACAAAGAAATGAAAACAGGTCAGATTTTAGAAGAAGGGATTAATGAAGCTGGCGCATTCTCAAGCTGGATGGCAGCGGCGACTTCTTACAGCGTCACTGGCACGCAGATGATTCCATTCTATATCTACTACTCAATGTTCGGCTTCCAACGTATTGGCGACTTTGCTTGGGCTGCAGGCGATTCGCGCGCACGCGGTTTCTTGCTTGGTGCAACAGCTGGCCGCACAACATTGAATGGTGAAGGCTTACAACATGAAGATGGTCATAGCCACCTGATGTCGGCAACGATTCCGAACTGTATTTCATACGACCCAACCTTTAGCTACGAGTTAGCAGTGATTATTCAAGAAGGTTTACGCCGCATGGTGCAAAACCAAGAAGATGTCTATTACTACATCACCTTAATGAATGAGAACTATAGCCACCCAGAAATGCCAAAAGGCTGTGAAGAAGGCATTCTTAAAGGGATGTACAGCTTTAGCAAATCAAAAGCTAAGGGCGAAAAAGTACAGTTGATGGGTAGCGGCGTCATTTTACGTGAAGTGATTGCTGCAGCAGAGATGCTAGAAAAAGACTGGGGTATTTCAGCTGATATATGGAGCGTACCAAGCTTTACCGAGCTACGTCGCGAAGGCATTGACTGCGAACGCTGGAACCTTTTAAACCCGAGCAAGAAACAGCGTATTAGCTATGTTGCAGAGTGCTTAAAAGATGCAAAAGGCCCGGTCATCGCTTCGACTGATTATATGAGGAGCTTTGCTGAACAAATTCAACGCTTTGTGCCAAGTAATTTTGTCGCTTTAGGCACCGACGGTTATGGTCGTTCTGACAGCCGTGAAGCCTTACGCGACTTCTTTGAAGTGGACAGAAATTACATTGTCCTCAGCGCGTTAACAGCCCTTAGTGAAGAAGGTAAAGTACCAGCCGCAAAACTCGCTGAAGCCGTTAAAAAGTACAAGCTAAACCCTAACAAACCAAACCCAGCGACGATTTAACGTCATTGTCTCGGAGTATATAGATGAGTGTAAAAGATGTTTTAGTGCCAGATATTGGCAATTTCGATTCAGTAGATGTCATTGATGTGCTAGTCTCAGCAGGGGATACTGTCGCTGCAGATGACTCGCTGATTACCGTTGAGTCTGATAAAGCTTCTATGGATATCCCAGCACCGTTTGCTGGCGTGGTTAAAGAAGTAAAACTAAGTGTTGGCGACCAAATTGCTGAAGGTAGTTTAATTCTCACGCTAGACGCAAGTGACGCTGAGGCTGCAACGCCTGCGCCAGCAGCAAAAACACCAGCCGCTGCGACTACTGCTGAAGCACCAAAGGCTGAGGTTCCTGAACCAAGTCGACCAGCCCCAGAACCACCGAAACAAGTACAACCCGCACACAAACCAGACCCAGTTGGCAGTCATGTAGACACCAACCGCGAAGTCAGTTCACATGCTAGCCCATCTGTGCGTAAATTCGCGCGTGAGCTTGGCGTTAACCTTAAGTTTGTCAAAGGTAGCGGCCCTAAAAATAGAATCCTACAAAGCGATGTACAAGCTTATGTAAAAGGCGAGATGTCAAAACCGCGAGCTGATAGCATGGCATCTGGTGGCAGTGCTTTAAGTACACTCGCAATGCCAGTCATCGATTTCACCAAGTTTGGCAACATCGAAACCAAGCCGTTATCACGCATTAAAAAACTATCTGGTGCCAACCTACACCGCAATTGGGTAACCGCACCACATGTCACACAATTTGATGAGGCCGATATCACGGATTTAGAAGATTTCCGCAAATCCATGAAAGCGGATGCAGAGAAACGTGGTGTCAAACTCACCCTCCTCGCCTTCCTGATTAAAGCATCGGTTAATGCGCTGAAAGCTTATCCAAACTTTAATGCATCGCTATCAGCAGATGGTAATGAATTAATCCTAAAAGGCTATTACAACGTCGGTTTCGCTTGCGACACTCCAGATGGTCTCGTGGTACCAGTCGTCAGAGATGTACAGAGTAAAGATGTGCTGGATATTGCTGCAGACTTGATGGCGTTATCCGCTAAAGCACGTGAACGTAAACTGAAGCCAGAAGAAATGCAAGGTGGTTGCTTTACGATTTCAAGCCTTGGCGGCATTGGCGGCACTATGTTTACACCCATCATCAACTGTCCAGAAGTGGCGATTTTGGGTGTGTCACGCTCAAGCATGCAACCCATCTACAACAAAGAAACGGGCGACTTTGAACCTCGTTTAATGCTGCCGCTATCACTCTCATACGACCACCGTGTGATTGATGGCGCAGATGGCGCGCGTTTCACTAGCCATATGCGCATGATGTTGAGTGATGTAAGAAGATTGCTACTCTAAATAAGAGCAAGCAATAAAAAAGCCGCTGATATCAGTGGCTTTTTTATTGCTTGCATCCCGCTCTCATGATTTTTTCTAATTAGCAATTATGATAAGCTTAATCAACCATGACTGGGTGACCGCTTTGAAACCACCATTTAAAAACAGACCGAATAACTGCGTTACGCTAGACGGCAAGCCACACTTTATTGCTAGAGATTGTGCTGTTGTCGCGCAAGTTTTCCTATACGACAAACAATCACAGACTTGGTACGTTTTATTAGGAAAGCGTGGCAGCAATGTGCCTGACTTTCAGGGCTTTTGGGGCTTTCCTTGCGGTTATTTAGATTGGGATGAAACTTTATACGAAGCAGTGTTAAGAGAAGTATGGGAAGAAACAGGCTTGGTATTAGCCGACTTACCAACTTCAAAACAAGTGCTTAAATCGCACAATCTACCATCAGAAAATGACCGTTCCCCGTTACCCTGGAAGATATCTGACAATCCTAGCAACAGTAGCAAACAAAACATTTCTCACCACTTCAGCTTTTATGTACATTGGCATGCGGCTGAACTCCCTGCATTAACAATAGAATATGCAGAAACAAACGAAGCAGAAGCGGCACAGTGGGTCTCCCTAGAAGAAGCCAAGCAATTTGATATGGCGTTTAACCACACTCCCTGCCTAATAGAGTTACTTGAGGTAGAAGCGCATCATTTTGACCATATAATCAAAGTGTAATGGCATCTCCATTAGTCCGCAGTTTTCCACCCATTACAAGCCCTCAAGCGAACACCTTAATTTTAGGCAGCATGCCTGGCAATGCCTCATTAGAGGCTAACCAGTACTATGCACACCCTAGAAATGCCTTTTGGCCAATTCTAGGCCATCTTTATCAGTTTGACCCATCCATGCCTTACGATAAACGCGTCGCAGCCATCCAAGCTGCAAAAGTAGCAATTTGGGATGTGCTTGCACAATGCGAGCGTACGGGCAGCCTAGACAGTGCCATCCAAGAAGGCTCACGTGTCAGCAACGACTTTGTGACTTTCTTTGCACAGCATCCGCATATTCAATTAATTGCTTTTAACGGTGCGGAAGCAGAAAAGTCTTTCGAACGCTTTGTACTGCCGAAGTTAAGTCATTTACAAACTAATCGCGTGAGGCTGCCGTCCACTAGCCCTGCACACACGATGGCAAGAGACAAAAAATTACATGCATGGCAAACCGCCCTGCTTCCTTAATCTCTTTGCGCAATAATTTGACAGGCCAGCGCACTGGCATATGGCATTGACTGCAGGGCCAACAAGGTCACCCAAAGCTGCGCATCTAAGTTACCAAAGCCTCGTGTATACAGCATGGCATAAGCAGATAATATCAATGCAGTTAAAATCAAGAACTCTTCGCGGATTGGGTTTAATATGGCCCATTTGCTGGCCGTTGCCTTCCCTTTGGCCGTGACTACAAATACCCCAGCCTTTTTAATCAGCCCCATCATCACGCCTCGTGCTATCGCATGTGACAACCCTAAACTGGCTAAGGATGCTCCCCAGATATCCATCCACTGACACTGCATTGTTTTTCGATACAACACAGGACCTAAAGCCGCTTTAATACCAAGAAAGCAAATGATGGGCACAATCATAATCGACACGGGCAAACTAAATGTCCCAGGGAAGAACAACATCAACAATGTCCAACCAATAGAGCCTAAGGTGAAAATGAGTTGCAGCGCATCACCAATCCAGCCAAACCACCCAGTTAAAAAATGATAACGCTGACTAAAGCTTAAGGTCGACTTACCAATCAGCCTTGTCATATGGTGCTTCAAAATTTGCATCGCACCAAACGCCCAACGATAGCGTTGTGATTTTAACGCGCTGAAGCTAGCTGGCGTTAGCCCACGCCCAAAGGTGTCATCGACATACCGCAGTTCATAGTCACTTTCCAACAGACGCAAACCAAGCTCGGTATCTTCACAGATACACCACTCAGACCAACCACCTAGGTCGGTCAAGGCGCGGTGCCTAATTAAAGTCATGGTGCCATGTTGAATCAATGCATTACGTTCATGCCGATGATGCATACCAATACGGAAAAAGCCTTCAAATTCCCAATTACACATCCGTTTGAAGAAATTGTTCTCCCACTCGCGATGTGCTTGCGGCGCTTGCACAACAGCAACTTGCTGCTCAATAAAATGCGGTACCAATGTAGCCAACCAATCTTCAGTCACCACATAGTCTGCATCCACCACCCCAATCGCTACCGCGTCTGGGTGTGTTTTCGTCAAGGCAAAATTAAGTGCACCAGCTTTAAATCCAGGCCATGTTGGTAAATGATAAAAGTGGAAGTGCTCTGGCAGCGCTGCCATATAAGCCTCTATCGGCTTCCATTTAGATTCGTCTTTTGTATTGTTATCAACCACAATCACTTCATAGTTTTTGTAATCTAAGTTTTTCAAACTTTCAATGGTCGCAATCACCATCTCAGGTGGTTCGTTGTAACAAGCCAAGTGAATAGATACAAACAACTCATCTTCTGTGGGCAAAGGTGCTTTGCGATGATAAATACGCCGCCAATTGCGCTTAAACATCACCTCACTGAATTCCACGGCATAAATCATTAGCACCAGGGACGTTAACCCCATCGCCAATATCAAGCCTGCCAAAATAACAAAGTCTCTAAATGTATAGTAATAGTCGCCCGGCAAGTTCCACGCAATCACCAGCGTAGTAATGCAGGCTTGTAATAAGGTTGCCATCGACACCACACCACCAAAACCCCAACTACGGAAACGCCAACCGATAAACACAATCGGTAAAAAGGCTATCGCACTGGCCCAAATCGCCTTTTCTGCCCAGCGATCATCTTTAGAAACAGACCCTTGCAAGGCATACTTTTGCGTGCGCTTGGCATCGAACATCCCCCAATAGGCGCCTGCCCAACCTTCAATATTGTATTTCCATGGTTGGTCGAAAGCTTCCATCAGATAATACTCATACTGCTGACTATCATTGGCTGCTAAAAACTCTCTGACAAACCGCGCTTGATTAACCTCACTGGCGACAGATGCGCCTATCGTTGGTCCACTACTTGGCCAGCCGACCTCCGTCACAACAATTCGCTTACGTGGATAAGCTAAGGCCAACTCTTTATAACGCTCAGCTGTGTAGGCAGCGGCCTGCTCAATGGGCACCCCCTCATGATATGGCAATAAATGCACAGCAATATAATCGACGTGCTTCACTAGCTTTGGATTTTTCAACCAAATATGCCATGGCTCGGCTGTTGACACTGGCACATCCGTGGCTTCACGCACTTCATCTAGATAAACGATTAAATCGTCTACTGAAATATCATTACGCAACAATGACTCATTACCGACAATCACATCCTCAATATTGTCGTAATACATTATTTTTTCTTTCAACGCCGCAAGCTCACGACCATTCGCATAATCGTCTTGATTAATCCAAGCACCTGCTACCACCGTCATTCCTTCTTTTGACGCTAAAGGAATCACTTCACTATTTTCTAAAGAAGCATAGATACGAATGCGGTTAGTAAGTTTTTTCAGCAGCTTGATGTCATGCGCAAGTTCTGCAGTATTCGGAAAGGTTTTATCGAGTGGGCTCTGACTTTCTTGATAACCACTATAAGCAAACCCGTGTACAAGCGGCTGTACATTAATCAGTGGCAACGCGCGATTGGCAATCGCCCAAGTACCAAAATGAATGGCTGCAAAAATAAGTGCAAATAAAACAGGGAAGTAAATACGTTTAATCAGTTGCATCAGTTGTTTTTAATCTTTTTTGATGTGGTCAAGTTATTTCTTTGACGAGGCCAATTGGCAATCGCTAATAATAGCGTCAACAGCAACCATAAGAGTGCTGCATGGTTATTAAGTTCTTTTTCGAAACACAATACTGCAAACATAACGCTTAATGCGGCAGGAATCGCATACAACACCCAATGCATTGCACTTGCCGTCGGCCTAAGCAATGAAGCGGTTGCCATCACGAAAGCTGGCACCAGAAATAGCATAATCGGAAAATCACGGTAGCGCCCATCAAAGAAAATCAAATAACCCGTCACCAATGCCGCATAAATAAATAGCAGTTTTATCGTGGCTGTTAATTTGATTGCTGCTTGTGTTTTTTTACCGGAAACCAGCCAAGGCTGTACCAACAACAACACGCTACCCAGTATTGCCAAGCCCCCCAATGCAAGCCACTCTATCCAATCACGGCTTGCACTAACGACATACGCCAATTTCAGCAATGCCATCATCGCCGCGACTGCCCCCAATGCCCCAAGCCCTAACAGTGCACTACGCCGTTGCTCATTCAGCTTTTTAGCCAACAACAAGAATAGCGCCGCACCTAAGAGACCAGCCCAAACAAACTGATACTGATCTTGCCTTTCAGCAACAGCACCAGTTAAAGCAAACTTGGGCTTCAAATCAAAAGTGAATAGCCCCCAATAACCACCAACCGTTCCTTCTAAGCTACGCTTCCAAGGCTGATCAATCGCTTCAATGATATTGTATTGCCACTTGTGGGCTTGTGCTTTTTGCACGAATTCACGTACATAACGCGCCTGATTGATTAGGCTAGGCTGCGATTCACCACGCTGCCTACCAACGGAAGGCCAGCCAGTTTCTCCAATCAAAATAGGCTTTGAAAAAGTGCTTTCCATCGTTGCCATCACGGTTTCTGCATGCTGCATTGCATCCGCAATAGCCACAGGATCATTCTCCCAATAGGGCAATAGGTGCACTGTGTGGAAATCGATGTGCTTAGCCATTTTTTGATGTTTAATCCAAAACTCCCAAACATCGGCATACGTAATCGGTACAGCCGTTAACCTTTTGGCTAACGCAAAGTAACGTTGCATTGCCGCCTCATCTTGCTCTCCTCGCAAGAACACTTCATTGCCAACAATAAGCCCCTTAATTGTTTCAGGGTATGCATTCGCCACTTTTGTTGCCAATTTGATTTCTTTCACATTCGCTGCATCTGTCCAGCCGACCCATGCGCCCAAATACACTTTCATCCCGATTTTGGCAGCGGCTTCTGGCACATAATCCATTCCCTGGCCAACAGAGTAAGTTCTTACACAATGGCTAATGTTCGACAATAGCTTCAAGTCATGATCAATTTGAGCTGGCGTTATCCACATGCCTTTGACATGTGGCGAGTCACCTTTTTTATAGTGCGGCGCATAAGAAACACATTGAAGCTTTTTATCTAGTAACTGTGTTGCTGACGTGACGGCTACTGGTTGATTTTGCTGAAACAACCAAACACTCACCACAGATAATGCCAGTATATTAAGCAAACAATAAAGCCAAAGCGGCGGTATAACTCTCTGCGACATGAAACTCCTTTTTGAGGCTTGAACAAACACCACGTTACCCGGAACTTAAGTACTTTTCATCAGTCAGAAAAGTGTCAACCAGCGTGGATATACATACGTATTATAAGTGACAGCCTAGCTTCCAAGGATGACGTTACATTTTTTTACTATTCAGATTTGCATTACAAGATACAATCAATTCTATCGATTACAAAAATAAAGACATGATGAAGCAAGTACTCCGTTTTATTCTTTTTTTTCTAGCCACCTCTCCATTAGCGCACGCCATGCCGCCATTTGTTGGCGATGATTACAGTGGTGAATATACCTGCAAAGGCAAGAATGACAGCGTTGGCGAGTACGAAGTGTTAGTCACGCTAAAATTAAATCCTGTCACTAGCCATGATATCTATGGCATTTATGATTTCAATACTGAGTCTAATAAGCAAGCCATGTACGTCGGCCAAATTATGGCAAAAGGTCGAAAATTCTCAATGACCTTTAAGTTGCTAGGTACAAACAGTCCAACTTACAGCACAGGTATGGGGGAATTTAAAAAAGATAACAATCAACGCTGGGCTTTCAGCAACACTTATTACGAACCAGATGGCAATGGTGGCAACTTTGGTAACGACTATTGCACCCTAGAAAAACCTATCCAGAAGACATCAAAAAAACTCATCCCAATGTCGAGCAACAACTCTTAGCCATCAAATAAAAACTGCAATTACCCCTCATGCAGCAATATTGAAGCGGTTTAATGCTAAAATTCAGTTTAATGAAATGATTCAAACGATTTTGGTTTTATAGGGATTTGCATGAGTAAGCTAGTAGAAGTTTTAGTGCCGCACATTGGCGATTTTGATAGCGTTGATGTGATTGAGGTAATCGTCAATGTTGGCGACACCATTGAGATAGAGGACTCACTCATTACTGTTGAGTCTGATAAAGCTTCAATGGACATCCCTTCATCACATGCTGGTGTTGTGAAAGAACTCAAAGTCGCCGTGGGTGACCAAGTCGCAGAAGGCACTGCTGTTCTAGTGGTTGAGGCTTCAGCAGAAGCAGCTGCTGAGACGCCAGCACCAGCGGAAAGCCCAGCTGAACCGGTGCCTGCAGTTGAATCACCTGCTCCAGCACCTGCCGCAGCAGCACCAACTGGTGACAATGATGTTGATACCCAAGTTGTTGTATTGGGTTCAGGCCCTGGTGGTTACACAGCAGCATTCAGAGCGGCTGACTTAGGTCTTAAAGTCGTCCTAATCGAACGCTATGCCACCTTAGGTGGTGTATGCCTAAATGTAGGCTGCATCCCTTCAAAAGCCTTACTGCATACCGCAAAAGTCATCACAGAAGCAGAAGAAACTGAACAGCATGGCCTTAGCTTCGGCAAGCCAAAAATCGATTTAGACAAACTCCGCAACTGGAAAGAAAATGAGGTCGTTGGCAAACTTACTGGCGGACTAGCACAAATGGCAAAAGGCCGTGGTGTGACCGTGGTGAATGGTGTTGGTAGTTTCACTAGCTCCAATCAAATTGCGGTTACCGCTGAAGATGGAAAAGTCACCAAAGTTGGATTCGAGAACGCTATTATTGCGGCGGGTTCGCAGGCGACTAAATTTCCGGGCTTAGATGAAAAAACAGCGAATGATCCTCGCATCATGGATTCAACTGGCGCACTCGCTTTAGAAGACATTCCAAAACGTATGCTTGTCATTGGTGGCGGCATTATCGGCTTAGAAATGGGCACGGTTTACGATGCGATGGGCACTAAAGTAAATGTAGTTGAATTTATGGATGGGTTGATTACGGGCTGTGACAAAGACTTAGTTAGACCTTTACAAAAACGCATGAGCAAACGTTTTGAAAGCATTATGCTTTCAACTAAAGTCGCTAGCATGGCAGCCAAAAAAGATGGTATCCACGTTAGTTTTGAAGGTGACAATGCTCCAAAAGGCACCGAGGTTTATGACCGTGTGCTCGTATCGATTGGCCGTCGTCCCAATGGCGGCAAAATCGGCGCAGAAAACGCTGGCGTTGCTGTTGATGATCGTGGCTTTATTGCTGTCGACAAACAACAACGTACCAATGTGCCACATATTTTCGCGATTGGCGATATTGTTGGTCAACCAATGCTTGCCCATAAAGCAACGCATGAAGCCAAAGTTGCTGCTGAAGTCATCGCTGGGCATAAAACAGAGTTTGTGGCGAATGTAATTCCATCAGTTGCCTATACAGACCCTGAAGTTGCATGGGTCGGCGTAACAGAAATCGAAGCGAAAGAAAAAGGCATTGAAATAGAGAAAGCTAGCTTCCCTTGGGCCGCGAGTGGTCGTGCATTGTCTATTGCCCGTACCGAAGGGGCTACCAAAGTGATTTTTGATAAGAAAACACACCGCTTAATAGGTGCAGGGATTGTCGGCACTAACGCAGGTGAACTATTAGCAGAAGCTTGTTTAGCCATTGAAATGGGTGCAGATGCACATGATTTAGGCTTAACGATTCATGCACATCCAACATTATCAGAAACGATTTGTTTCGCTGCAGAGCTGAAAGAAGGCACCATCACCGACATGATGCCACCAAAGAAACGCAAATAGGAAAAACACAACAATGATGCAATAAAAAAGCCAGCTTATCGCTGGCTTTTTTATTGTTCTGTGTTTGCCATTAATGACAAGCTACTGGCACGACTTCAGTCCCAACAAACTCAGGTCTGACTTTATATAGCTCAACAGCATGCTCTGAATCTACATTTTTAGCAATTAAGCTACCAGTAGACTTGCCTTGCTGACGTAATGACTTCACTGCATGGCGCACACCTTTGGATTTTAAATTCTTCAATAAGGCATTCGCAAGTGGCTCTTCAGCAAACAAGCCAAATGAAATCGCGTGGCGCCATTGTTTACCTTGAACAATGTATAGCTCATCAACACCCAACCTTCTAATCTCATCCGCTTTTTTCTTTGCCAGCTCAGCATTGGCTAACGGCGGGTAGTAAACCCAGAAACGCTTGTCTTGTTCTGTTGAATTTTCTTGCACCAAATCCGCCTCTAAACCAAGCCGTTCTATGACAGCTTGCGCTTCCGCCAAGTTACTTTCAGTAAATACTCCCCACTTATAGCAACTATCAACCGAAGCTTGTTTTGTTTCCAATGCTCGCTTATCTAAAGTTGAAAAATCATCATCCATCAACAATTTAAGCTTCTCAGGATTAACTTCTTTATGGACAACCTGCGCTTTTGGAACGAGTGTATCCATATTGAAATAGACTAACAAGCCAACATTAAACAATACCAAGAACCATACTAATAATCTCATACTTGCACTTCCCCTAATAGTGCCAGACCTTGCAGCACTAAACTCTCAGCAACAACAGGTCTTTTTATTCTCGGGCTTAACGCCCCTGCAATTTTAACTGCATCACCACCACTAATCACGACTTTAGGCAAAAAAGCCGCGTGTTTTTCCAAATTTTTCAACTGTAATACAACACTACCAACAATGGCATTAATGCATCCCGCATAAATGGCTTCTTGCGTATTGCTTGGGAAAACACTGTATGTTGCAGTCGCCAATGCAGGTAATTTAGCCGTGTTATTAGCTAAAGCGTCATACAATAACTGCAAACCAGGCATAATGCTACCACCCAAGTAGGTACCTTTGTTTGTGAGTTTTTCCCGGGATACAGCATCTACAGTAATGGCGGTTCCTGCATTAATGACAATCAGCGGCTGTTGGTACTGATGCCAAGCGGCAACCACGGACGCCCAACGGTCAATCCCTAAACTAGCAGTATCATACTGACAAGTCACACCATAAGCCCCTGACTCCACGGCAGCAAAGACAGCTTCTGCTTGTTGCGGCAACATAGCCGTCACCTGCTCAGCCATCGTACTTCCTGCTACATTCGCAATCACGACTTTATCTGCATTTGATAGCGCCTTCTTAAATGCTGACTTAGCTAAACTGCTGTTCATAGCAGCGTCCATCGCTTGCAAGCGACCACCCTCTGTCACTTGCGCCCATTTTGTACGTGTATTTCCTATATCAACTACTATCAACATTATTCTTAAAATACCTTTTTAGGTTTTACCTTTCATGACTCACCGCTCTTAATGATATCTCTCCAGCAGAAAAACGCTGCAAACCCAATGCAGTTTCTACCAGCAAAATACCATCATCAGCCACACCTTTCACAAGGCCTTCTACATCTCGCCCATCGGGCATCAACATACGAACAGTTTGGTTTTGATACGCATGATGGCTTAACCACTCATCCCGCACACTGACAAAACCATGTATTTCAAAGTCTCGTAGCACGTCAATAAAATGTTTTAACACAGTCCCTAGCAATACGCTTTGATTTAACGCATGCCCTTCACTAACACGTTGGATATCAATAGCTGGTTGGTCAATACGTTTGAGCGCATTTCCCGATAGGTTTACATTAATGCCAACGCCAATCACAGCGGCACTAGGGCCATCCATATCGCCTTGCAGATCAATTAAAATACCGGCCAGCTTCTTCTGATTGACCAATACATCATTTGGCCATTTCAATTGCGCTGCATTCACACCGAGCTCATTTAAGGCACGTATCAGCCCAACGCCAACCGCCAAACTCAAGCCTGAAAGCGCCGTCGCACCACAATCAAAGCGCCATAACAATGAAAACGTTAGGCTTGCCCCCAGTTCAGATACCCAATTTCGGCCACGACGTCCGCGTCCACCTGTTTGCATATGCGTTGCCACACAACTTACATGCGGTGCGCCATTAGCGGCAGCATTCAATAAATAAGTATTCGTTGAATCGACCGTATCTAAGACTTCCAGCTGAATCCACTCACTTTGTACGCCTATTGTACGCAAGACTGTGTCTTTATCTAATAGCTCGATTGCACTAGGCAGTTTATACCCGCGCCCGCGCACACTAAATATCTCAACACCAAGACTTTGCGCATACTGAATAGCGTTCCAAACGGTGACACGCGTGACATCAAACTGTGCTGCCAATGCTTCGCCAGAGTGAAATTGACCATCAGATAATTGTTTTAAGATAGGGAAAGTCAGTGCATTCATAAGCAGCTAAAGTTTAGCATAGGTAACCGCGCAGCCTAGCGCAGCTGGTGTAAAATACCGTTAACTTAACTGGAACAGCAATATGGCAAAACAAAAAACACCACTCCCACCAGGCTCTAACTTTATCCGCGGCATTATTGAGCGTGATTTAGCAGCCAATAAATATGCTGAAAAGAAATGGATGGGTCGCCCGGGTGACGCAGCGCATCACCAAGCTGGGCAAGTCGATGTTGCCAAGATTCGCACACGCTTCCCACCTGAGCCAAATGGTTATTTACATATTGGTCATGCAAAAAGTATCTTTTTAAACTTTGGTATTGCCAAAGACTATGATGGCATTTGTCATTTACGCTTTGACGACACAAACCCAGAAAAAGAAAGCCAAGAATACGTCGACAGCATCACCGAAATGGTGAAATGGCTAGGGTTTGACTGGGAAGGTAATGGCGCAAATGGTGAAGAGAGCAACCTCTATTTTGCTTCTGACTATTTTGACGATATGTATCATGCAGCAGAGTTACTCATTGAGCACGACTACGCTTATGTCGATTCACAAACCGCCGATGAGATGCGTGAGAACCGCGGCACACTCACAGAATCCGGCAAAGATTCGCCTTTTCGCACGCGCACCGTAGAAGAGAATTTAACCTTATTCCGCGAAATGCGCGATGGTAAACATGCTGATGGTAGCCATATCTTACGGGCAAAAATTAATATGGCATCGCCAAATTTCAATCTACGCGATCCTGCGATTTACCGTATTCGTCGTGCCCATCATCACAATACCGGTGATAAGTGGTGTATTTATCCTATGTATACCTTTGCCCACCCGATTGAAGATGCACTAGAGCGCGTGACGCACTCACTCTGCACACTAGAGTTTGAAGATCAAAAACCATTTTATGACTGGTTAATGAAGAAACTGGTCGAAACTGGCATGTTGGAACAGCCCGTACCCAAGCAATACGAATTTGCACGTCTAAACCTCACTTATGTTGTGCTATCGAAACGTAAACTCATTCAACTGGTCGAGGAAAACCATGTCGATGGCTGGGATGACCCCCGTTTACCAACCTTAGCAGGCGCGCGTCGCCGTGGTTACACCCCTGCTGGCTTTAAGCTGTTTACCGATCGCATCGGTGTATCCAAAGCGGATTCATGGATTGAATACGTGATTTTTGAAGATTGCATGCGTGAAGTGCTAAACCAAGATGCTGTACGCCGCATTGCTGTCTTAGATCCGATTAAACTCGTCATCGACAATTACGAAGATGGAAAGTCAGAAGACTGCTTTGCGCCTAACCATCCGCTCAAACCAGAGTTAGAAAAACGCACAGTGCAACTGTCTAAAGAGCTATGGATAGAGCGCGAAGACTTTATGGAAGAACCTGCGCCTAAATACTTCCGCCTCTTCCCTGGCAATAAAGTCCGCCTACGTTATGGCTATATTATCGAATGCACCAGCTGCGAAAAAGATGCCGATGGCAATGTCACCGTTGTACACTGTAATTACCTGCCTGATACCAAATCCGGCACAGATGGTGCCAATAGTGTGAAGGTTAAAGGTAATATCCATTGGGTTAGCGCCAACCACGCTTATGAAGCCGAAGTCCGCTTATACGACAGACTGTTTAAAGACCCGCATCCGGGGAGTGGTGATAAAGACTTTATTGATGATTTAAACCCAGGTTCAGTCAAAACCATTACCGCCCAATTAGAGGCTGGATTGCAAGATGTTAATGCTGGCGAAATCTTCCAGTTTGAGCGTCATGGTTATTTTGTCGCCGATAGTGTTGAGAGCAAAGCCGGTAAGCCGATATTTAATCGGACAGTGACTTTGCGGGATAATTGGCAAAAATAAATGCAAAATAAATAGTGCAGTAATACAGGAGAACCATATGAGAATCGCCAACAACACAGCCGAACTAGTCGGCAACACCCCAATGGTTAAACTTAATCGTGTTGCAGCTGGGGTTGATGCCACGATTGCCTGCAAACTAGAATATTTCAACGCAGCGCATAGTGTGAAAGACCGAATTGCAGTATCGATTATTGATGCCTTAGAAGCGGAAGGTCAAATCAAGGCGGATACCATTATTTTAGAAGCCACTAGTGGCAACACAGGTATTGGTTTAGCCATGGTCTGTGCGGCACGTGGGATTAAGAGTGCTTTTGTAATGCCTGAAACCATGAGCCGTGAGCGCCAATTATTGTTAAAAGCTTATGGTGCTGAACTATATTTAACGCCTGGCCCGGAAGGCATTGGCGGAGCACTCGCTAAAATGGAAGCGCTAGCCGCTGAAGATTCACGTTATGTGATTGCGCGTCAATTTGAAAACCCTGCCAACCCGGAGATTCACCGTAAGACGACTGCGCAAGAAATCTGGCGTGATACAGAAGGCAAAGTGGACATTTTTGTATCAGGCATTGGTACTGGCGGTACAATCACTGGCGTGGGTGAAGTATTGAAAGAACGCAATCCAGATGTCCAAGTAGTGGCAGTAGAGCCCGACGCCAGTCCCGTTTTATCTGGCGGCGAAAAAGGCCCACATCCAATTCAGGGGATTGGTGCTGGTTTTGTGCCTGCCGTGTTGAATACCAAGGTTTATGATGAGGTAGTCCGTGTTAAAAATGAGGATGCCATGAACACTGCCCGTCGTATGGCAACAGAGGATGGTTTATTGGTTGGGATTTCATCTGGTGCAGCTGTTTGGTCTGCGATGGAAGTGGCAAAACGACCAGAAAACAAAGGCAAACTGATTGTGGTGATGATTCCATCATTTGGTGAACGTTACCTATCGACCCCGTTATATAGCGACTTACTAGACTAACGACAGTAAACGATAACGCTGCGTGAGAAGCATCAATATGAAGCAAACTCCGTTACTCATTGCTACGCTAAAGAAGGCACTTAAAGCCAACCACATTACGTACAAAATCTTAGCTGAAAAGCTAGGCATGAGTGAGTCAAGTATTAAACGTATTTTTGCTGATGAGAACTTTACATTAACGCGCTTAGAACAAGTTTGCGCCATTATGGATATGGATATTTCTGATTTAGTATCCAAGATGAATCGTGATAAACCACGCATCAGCCAACTCACCGAGGAGCAAGAGAAAGTCGCGGCAGCAGATATACGCTTACTCGGTGTCGCTTTCTTAGTCGTCAATGGTTGGTCCTACCAACAGATATTAGACCACTACCCGATTAAGGCTGCAGACTTGGTTCACTATTTAGTTCAGTTAGATCAATTACGCGTCATTGATTTAGAAGCGAATAATCGCATCAAGTTACTGGTAACAGCGAACTTCTCATGGCGTAAGAACGGGCCAATTCAGCAAGTACTTAAACAGCATGTGCAAAAAGCGTTTCTAGAAGGCGATATTGAAGCTTCTGGCGGCCAAGAACACTTTCTCTCTGGCATGCTATCAAACGAATCTCAAGAAATTATTGCAAAGGAACTGAAACGCTTAGAAACACTGGTGACCGAATTAAAAAGAAATGACCAACACCTATCGATTCATGAGCGACATGGTTTTAGCATGGCGATGGTGATTCGGCCTTGGCGCGATAATATACTGCACAACATGATTCAAGAAAAAGATAAAAGCACTAAATAAATGCACCAAAATAATTAAAAAAACCTTTTTGTACTACGCATCAGCGAAAAAGGTACTTTATTGCAATACTAAACAACTCTTTGATTGCTTAAGAACAAACCACTCCATACACTGCAATTTCTTTCATTTGCAGCACTGGAGATTAAGCATGTTAGCGATTGTTAAATTATTCTTTGCCGTTCTTTTAGCGGACTTTGTTTCAGGCTTTATTCACTGGTTAGAAGATACCTATGCTAAACCAGGCATGCCATTCATTCACCAGATAGCAGTCGAAAATGAGTTGCACCATGAAAAACCACGTGCATTTCTAGCAAAGAATTGGTGGCAAAGCTCGTGGGATTCCGTTTTGGCCGTAACCTTATTAGTGGCGATCGTTTGGTACGCAGGTTTCCTGAGCTGGCCTGTTGTGTTATTCGCTGTGTTAGCGGCCAACGCCAACCAACTACACAAGTGGACACATCAGAATGCACAAGAAAAACCTCGCATTGTCACACGCATGCAGAAATGGAATATCCTTCAAACATGTCGGCATCATGCCAAACACCATAGTGGTGACAAAAATACACATTATTGTGTTGTTACTAATATATTGAACCCAGTGTTAGAAAGAATGAACTTCTGGCGAACACTAGAGCACATGATTGCTCAGCTTGGGTTTAAGACAGCCTAAAGCAACACGGCGTGTCATATGGCATGCCGTGTTTTGCTTAAATACGACAAACCAAACGCAGTGAATAAAAATGTAACCATATTGTAAATAATCTGTTACACATTGAGATTATACTCATGTATACTTCCCAGCAATTAAGAATAACAACATAGTAAGAGAGCAAGAAAACTTGCTCGTTTTTATAACAATTAGCTATGTATTACTATAATAATGATGTTATTTATCCTTGCAGTCACTCGATCTGTCGTCGCTGCCGTCAGATCTAATAAACTTATTTCGCTCGCCGTATTAGCACTGCCTGTTTTAGGGTATTGCAGAGAGAGCATGGGTGTTCTAACCCAAAGCATCACTTCCTCCCCTATTGACATCCAAACCTCCTTAATCATTTTGGTCAATGTCACCACATTCTTGTTTGCTTTCTTTAGCTATAAATGGTGGCGGCTAAAAAAACAACTACTACAAAATGACCTTGCTTCTCAAAAGAGAATTTGGCATCAAGCAAACTTCGACACACTAACCGAGCTACCGAACCGCCGCTTGTTTCAAGAAAAACTACATGATGGCATCAAGAAAGCCAATCGAAATGGCAACACGCTCGCCCTTCTCTTGTTGGATTTAGATGGCTTTAAACAAGTCAACGATAGCCTTGGACATGCCACGGGCGACTTATTATTGAAGGAGGTAGCACAAAGAATAAAGGCGAGTTTGTATCATGAAGATACCGTTGCGCGTTTAGGCGGTGATGAGTTTACGGTGATTGTTGAAGGAATCAGCCGTGTGAGCAGTTTTGAGAAAGTTGCAAAGAAAGTAATTGATGCCTTAAACCAACCTTTTGAACTGAACGAACACACCATTCATATTTCAACGAGTATCGGAATTACCGTTTACCCATTAGACACATCCAACCCTGATACATTACTAAAGAATGCTGATCAGGCGATGTATGCAGCAAAGAACTTAGGTAAAAATTGCTATCAGTTTTTCACAACGGACATGCAGAAAGACATCGAGTCTAAAGTGCAAATCCTACAAGACCTACGTTCAGCAATGACTAATAATGAGTTTGAACTACATTACCAACCGATTATTGAGTTAGCAACCAATAAAGTACAAAAAGCAGAAGCATTAATCCGCTGGATGCATCCCACTCAAGGTTGTATCAGTCCACTGGAATTTATTCCCATTGTTGAAGAATCAGGTTTAATTATTCCTATTGGTGATTGGGCTTTTAACCATGCTTCAACTTTTCTAAAAGAAGTGCAAGCACAACACAATGACAACTTCCAAATCAGCATTAACGTTTCACCGAAACAGTTTCAAATCACCAGCAACCGAAAAGATAACCTACAACCATTCTGGGTCACGAAACATGCCACAAAAGGGGTGATTATAGAAATCACAGAAAGCTTGGTATTAGACCTAACCGACCAAGTGCAACAACAGTTAGCAGAAATTAGAGCCAACGGCATCGAAACAGCTATTGATGATTTTGGGACGGGCTACTCTTCCCTCGCTTACTTAAAAAAGTTTGAGATTGATTACATCAAAATTGACCGCTCATTCGTGAGTAATATAGAAAACAATGAAAGCGACAAAGTGCTCTGCGAAGTCATTGTGCAGATGGCGCATAAACTAGGTTTTAAAGTGGTCGCGGAAGGCATCGAGACTAAAGCACAACTAGACTTTTTATTACAACTAGGCTGCGATTATGGGCAAGGGTTTTATCTTTCTAAACCATTATCTCCAGAAACATTTAAGCAATATATTGCACAACATGATTAAAGCCTTAGGCTTTAATTAACTGCGCATATTTCTTCCTAATTTTTTCCGCTTTCGGTGCCGCAACTGCCATGCAATATGGATTACTCCGATTCTTGTCATAGTAATATTGGTGATAATCTTCCGCGGGATAAAATGTGCTGGGGCCATTCACCTCTGTCACAATCGGCGCATTGTAAATCATGGCATGATTAAACGTTTCAATCATTTTTTCTGTTGCAGCGACTTGTGCATCATGTTGACAAAACACAGCTGAACGATATTGTGTGCCGACATCGTTGCCTTGTCTATTTAAGGTCGTCGGGTCATGTGAAACCAAGAACACTTCTAATAATGTGTCGAAATTAACCTCATCAGGGTCAAATGTAATGCGTACCGCTTCTGCATGACCTGTATTCCCCTCACAAATGGTTTTGTACGTTGGGTTTTCTGTATGCCCACCGATATAGCCAGATTCAACTAGTCTCACCCCTTTTAGTTGACTAAATACTGGCTCTGTACACCAAAAGCAACCGCCAGCAAAAATTGCTACTTGTTTATTACTCATATCACCCTTTCTAGCCTTTAAAACTTATATTTAACCGACACATCAATCGAACATGGCTCTGTCGGGATTATTTACCTAGTTTGTTTGCATAAGTTGTTAGATAATCTTTTAAAGATTAATACAGTGACCAATAAGAAAGCCGTTCATGAAAGTTTTAATACTAGCATTAATAAGCCTAAGTACTTTTTTTATCAACAGCCAAGTGGCAATAGCAGCAACACCTAGCGAAGCGGAGCCGACATTACCTGCACCTTCTTCACGCGCACAAACATTATACAAATCAGCAAGAGATGACCTACTACAAATTCGCGTACTACTAAAAAATGGACGTACGCAATCTTCTGTTGGTTCAGGTTTTCTAATTGGTAACAGCAACCTTGTTGTGACTAATTACCACGTCGTTTCTCAAATCGTGATGCACCCTGAAAACTATGTTGGTGAGTTTGTCGATACCAATGGCAAACGTGGAAATGTTCAATTGCTCGCTGTTGATGCACTACATGACTTAGCTATCGTTAAGGTTAGTCGCCATGGCACAGGCTCTTTTAACATCTCTCAACAAGCACCCACCTTGTCTCAAGGCCAGTACTTATACTCATTAGGCAACCCTTTAGACTTAGGCTTTGCAATTTCAGAAGGCGCTTATAACGGCGTTGTTAAACGCGGCTTTTATGGCCAACTAATGTTTACAGGCCCGATTAATGCTGGCATGAGTGGCGGCCCTAACATTACACAAGATGGTCATGTTGCAGGCGTCAATGTATCTAAAAGGCTAGATGGAGAGTTAGTTAGTTTTCTAGTCCCAGTTAAATATGTAAATACTTTATTAAATGAAGCTAAGCAAAGAGAGAAGCAAGCCAAAGCCACAAAGAAAATCGATGGTATTATTTTCAAAAAAGAGGTGGGGAAACAGCTACTTAAACATCAAAACGTCATGCTAGAAAGCGTGCTTAAGCAAGCACTTTCCACCAAAGAGCTAGGCGACTATCAAGTGCCTATTCGGGAATCTGACCAGATGCGCTGCTGGGGAAACACGAATGACAATAAAGATAGCCCTTATGAATTTAGCAGCATTAACTGCGCGATGGAGTCCGCTATTTTCGTCTCAAACAAGCTACGTGTTGGTCAAGTTCGCATTCGCCATGAGAACATTAAAGCAACAGATATGGGCCGCTTACGTTTTTCTGCATTACAAAGTGACTCATTCCAAAATGAGCGTTTTGGCAACGATAAAGATATTAACCGCTCACCGCCGATCTGTAATGAGCGCTTTGTCACAAACGGCAAGGTGCCAATGCGTGCAGTACTTTGCATTCGTGCTTATCGAGAGTTTGATCATCTATATGACTTCTCTTTGCTCACAGCAGCCGTTGACCAAAGCTTAGTCAGTTTACAAAGCCGGCTAGATATTAGTGGTGTCAATTACGAAAATGGCTTACAACTTAGTCAGGCATTCATTAATAGTTTTGCCCGTTTAGATAGCAGCCCAGAAGTGGCGGTGTCAAAATGAGCCAATCCACCACAAAACCACCCTACTATGTTGAGTTGCTGACACGTGATAAAAGTTTAAAAACGCGTCACCGCTTTGCATCGTTGCCCATCCGCGTTGGTCGCAGTTATGACAATGAGCTTATTATAGATGACCCTTATATTGCGGCGAACCATGCTGTTATCGAGATGACAGTAGAAGGCTCTTTACAAATACGAGACTTAAGTAGCGAAAACGGCATCATTGCCGATGGTAAAAAACAAGAAAACTTTTTGCTTGAAGACCACATCGTACGTTTAGGCCATACCAATTTGCGTGTTCGCCATGCTGGTTTTGAGGTTGAAAAAACGCTATTAGATAAAGCGGCCCATCAATGGGAAGGTTGGCCGCCAGCACTGGTTGGTTTGGTTCTCATCACACTCACCGCGCTTGGGGAGACATGGCTCAGTTCATTTGAAAGCTTTTCTACCATCACTGCAATCTCAGCTGTTTCCCTCCTCTTATTTTTAGTCTTGCTTTGGTGTGGTGGTTGGGCGTTTGCAACCCGTATGATTAACGGAGCTAGCTCACGTTTTGGGCGGCATGTGTTTATTGCTGGTTGCGCCATTGTTTTACTCGACCTCTTGCACCTATTAAGTGTTACATTTGCTTATGCTTTCTCACTTCCCTTTTTAACTCGCTATAGCAGTGTTACCGTCTCCATCGTGTTTGCTGGGATGATATTTTTCCATCTAGCAACCATTTATCGCCATCAGTCAAAACGTATTCTTTATTCCAGCCTCGTCATTGGCGTGCTAGGCATAAGCTTAACCTTTATGACGAATTACCAACGAAGTGGCACGCTAGCAGACTCGCTCTACATGACCTATATCTTGCCATCATCTTTCCACCTAAGTGGCGATATGCCGGCTGATGACTTTATTGCTGAGGCTGAAACATTGAAACCAGCACTAGAAGAAGCACGCAAGCAACCAGCAAACAATAAACGTGGTCTGCTTGGCAATTAGAGGCCATGTCATTAAACGCGCTCTATGTTGATTTCAATTCTTATTTTGCCTCTGTCGAGCAACAGATGCAGCCAGCCCTGCGCGGCAAACCAGTTGGCGTATTACCGACGATGGCAGAAACCACCTGTTGCATTGCTGCCAGCTATGAGGCCAAGGCATTTGGCATTAAAACGGGTACGATGGTGCGTGAAGCACGTAAACTCTGTAAAGACATGGTTTTCGTCGAAGCACGCCCGCCGCTTTACGTTGAGTTACACCATAAACTAATTGAGATTGTTGAAAGCTGCACACACGTAGAAGAAGTCCGCTCGATTGATGAGATGGTGTGCAAGTTAACGGGCAGCCAACAACAAAAAGACAACACCCTCAAGTTAGCGGCAAAAATCAAACGTAAACTCAATCAGCAATACCCCTATATTAAATGCTCGATTGGCATTGGACCCAATACCTTTATCTCAAAGGTTGCGTCTAATATGCAAAAGCCAGATGGCTGTGTCGTGATTGAACAGCACGAGTTACCTGACCGGCTTTTGCCACTTGAACTCCGTGACTTAAACGGGATTGGTCGTCAAATGGCGGCAAGACTCAAGCGCTACCGCATCACCACAGTTGAAGCGCTCTACGCTGCAAATAAAGACCAACTGCGCACAGCTTGGGGCAGCATTGAAGGTGAGCGTATGTATGACAAGCTACGCGGCATAGAGCCCTATTACGTCAGGAATACACGCAGTAGCTTAGGGCATAGTCATGTACTCCCGCCAGAACAGCGTAATATTGCTGGCGCAAAAGCAGTCCTGCATCGCCTGTTGCAAAAGGCCGCCATGCGACTACGTAGCTATGAATTGCTCGCCACGCGGATTAAGGTAAAAGTAAAATTTAGAGATCACCCTAGCTTTAATGCTGAGAGTGAAGTATCTGCCACTGACGATACGCTCACGCTGACTGATGCAATAGAAACCTTATGGCAGCAATATCCTAAACAACAGGATGCACCAATTGCCATCGGCATCAACTTCTTTGGATTAGTACACGCACAAGAAGTAGCTCAAGATTTATTCACAGAAAAGCCATCAGCCGCGCAGCAAAAGCTCAATGCTGCGCTTGATCAACTGAATTTAAAATATGGGAAAAATACCGTTTATTTAGGTGGCGCTCATCATGCGCTCAAAGATGCACCCATGCGCATTGCGTTTAATCACATCCCCAATCTAGTCGTCGAGAGTGATGACTAACCTTCCTAGCGCAAAACCACCATGTGAGGCCAGCATGCTTTTCAGTCCTGCATTTGCATAGCAAAATCCCATTGGCAGAATAGCGAACTTGCTCGCGCCGTAGAATGTTACTTCGATGACCAATAGCCACTCGCGTAACCTAACACCAACAACACTTGGGTCACCAAAGAGGCCCACTTTAAATGCGTTTGATTGCCGGATGCTTTTCCTGCGATGAATATTTTGCCTCCTGACCAATCTGTAGAATCGGTTTAAGCGCTTGTGGTAAGTCTGTAGCACTGGTGCACTTCCTCCACTAAATGCTTAAATCCGCTACGCATCCACTTTCACCGTATTAATACCCAAGATAGTTAAATGTTTGCATGGCACAATCATATTGTTTAGTATAGGCGAATTATTTAAACCAACAACAACTGGAGAGCTAACAATGGCAGCATTCAAATCATTAACGTTAATCGTATTTTTATCCTTTTTCTTAGGTGCATGTTCAAATGAAGAAGCGGCTACTAGTGCAGATGCTGGTATGGCAACAGACATGGCAGACGATCACGCTGACAGTCATGAGACTCACGCACCATCAAGTGGTGCCGAAGGCATGGCTGGTGCAATGGGCACGATAGAATATAAACCAACTGACTGGAAAGAAGGCGAAAAGACTTTTTGGAAAGATAGTGATGGTATTGCACCTGGTGTCGCTGGTTGCCATGTCGGCGCTGATGAAAATGGTGTAGAAAATGGTCGTATGTTTGGTGAAGCATGTTTAGACAACGGCTTATTAGTCGAATCTAACCCTGGCGTAGAAGAACTACACAGCCATGATAATGATCTTGGCCATCCTGATACCTTTGATTGTAATGCTTGGTGTGTTGGTCAAGGTAAAACAGCTGGTGTCTGTGAAGTGTCAGACTCACCGCCATGTGCACAATCAGCTATTTGCGCATGTAGCTAATAGCTAAGCTAAATAGCATAACAAAACGGGTAGCGGCTAAGTCGCCACCCGTTTTTTTATTGTAGAACACCAGCTATTAAATAGATGGTGTAAGCAATATAAACCGATAACAATAGCACCCCGCCCACACGGTTGATGCTTTTCTCGCCATTGGCTTTTTTAGGATACCCAATCACAAACAGTAATACAGTGAGTGCGAACATCACCACCCAGTCACGGCTGATGGCTTCTACTGGGACATTGATTGGATTAATCGCACCAGCGATACCAACGACTGCTAATGTATTAAATAAGTTGGAACCAATCACATTACCGACCGCCAAATCATGCTCCCCTTTACGCGCTGCAGCAATAGAGGCGGCTAACTCTGGCAGCGATGTCCCGATAGCAATAATAGTTAAACCAATGACTAAATCACTGATACCGAAACTTTGTGCGATATTCACAGAACCCCAAACTAAGGTACGTGAGCTGACAACAAGCAATACTAGACCCACTACAAGAAAGCCCCATGCCTTTAATGGTGTTATCTTCTCAAACTCTTCTTCCACACCAACTTCTAAGGTATCGACTTGCGCTGTCTTTTTTCGACTTTGCAATGTCATCCATGTAAAAACTAAAACTAAGATAATCAGTTCGATAGTCGCTTCTACACCTGTGATTTGACCATCTTGCAAATGTAGAAAAGCAAGCATCGTGACCGCTAATAAGATAGGAAGCTCCTTCTTCAGCACTTGTGAACGAATCACAACAGGGCTAACCACAGCGGTCACACCTAATATCAGCGCGATATTAGCAATGTTAGAGCCATAGGCATTCCCGAGCGCTATTCCCGGATTACCTTGCATTGATGCCAGCGCTGCCACTGACATTTCTGGTGCCGATGTTCCAAAGCCAACGACAATCATCCCAACCAGTAAGGTAGACATACCTAAACTGCGTGCAACACCCGCCGCGCCATCGACAAATAAATCCGCACTCCAAACAAGCACGGCTAACCCAACAATAATGGCGATTACTGATAACAACATCTTTTTCTTCTCTATGCGAATTAGCCGCTATTATAAGCTACCAAAGACATAGCCAATCACCATGCCGATAATTAATGCGATAGTTAATCCGCGGTACGTAATGACATCTTTCGAATAGCCTCGCCGAATGGCGATATACGAAACAAAGTAACCCACAGCATTTAAAAGCCAAATAAACGACATGGTGAGTATTTTGGCAATCAATGGGCCAATAATCGGTATTAAAGTAATCACACCTAGCAACCATGTGACGAGTCCGGTATATAGCCCTGCCAACACTGCACCACCCGCTGTAAACTTAGCATCCCAGTGATAGTGATACGCTAAATAACCCATCAAAATAAACAGTGCTAAAACAGGCAGCATAACTTTCCATCGGCCACGTTGTGGTAACTTGATTGACTCCTCATCAAACACTTTTGTTTGCGCAGCAGGTTTCAATAACCACACATTCTCAACTGCATCACACTTGCCCTTCAATCCACCAGCAACAGCTTGACTAGCGAACAAAGTCACCTCATACGCATCGCTGTACTGCTGACTCACTTCTAGGTTGCTAATCGCAAACGGTGGGCCTTGCAATAAGTTCTGATCGTACTCAAAGGTAATTAATAATTGTGGCGCTCGTTGCGTGAGTTGCGTCAGGTGTTCAGCGTAACGGTCGCGCATCGCTTTAGGTAATGCCACAAATGCTGCACGGTCATAAACCGCATCCACTACACCCAAGTCTTTACGCGACAAGTGAAAGATATCCCCAACAAAAATATCGATATTTTTTGCACTGTAATGCGTCAAATCGCCTAAGTTGGTGATGGTTGGTTTTAGTTTAATATCTTCAAATAATTGGTTAACCGCAATCTCACTTAGCTCGGCGCCTGCGACTCGATAGCCTTCTGACAACAACCAGTGTATATCGAGTGTCTTGCCACATAGTGGTAAAAACACTCGGCTACCAGCTTTGAGTGCTAATGCTTTAAAGTTTGCAACCAATAGTGGATTGGCTTCACTCAAATGAAAGCCAAGTACATTATCTTTCCATCTCTGATGCCAGAACTCTGGTTCCATGGTTTACTCAAGTTTACGCATAATTAAACATTATAGCTTAGGTGTCAGTTGCCGTTTATTACCTAAAATTTACCGTTTATCTGATATCACTATCCACTCTCTAATTATACGAATATATTATACACTCGTATAACAAACTAAAACTTAACAATCGTAAGGAGGGAGATATGGTAAAGCTATCAAATTTCACGCAACAGGCATTATTCGTCATTCCAGTTGCGACTGCTTTATTGCTTAGCAGTAGTTTATCAACGGCGGAGGTTTATAAATGGCGAGACCGAAATGGTCTAGTCCACTATTCAGATAAACCACAGACAAAAAAAGCAGATATATACAAAGCGAACAAGCAGAAAAAAATCAGTGAATATATACAAAAAAAAGTAAATAGATTAGAAGCAAGAATTGAGAATACTGAAAAGCATTTGAAAGCAGCAAAGGAATCTGGCAATAGTCGTCAGCATCAAAAACTACAACGAAGATTGGCAAGACAAGAAAGCTTTTTAAAGGGACTAAATAAACGCTTAGCGGAAACGAAGGCAAGCGTTACACCAGCTCCGGAAGCTGCGCCTGCTCCGGAAGCTGCGCCTGCTCCAGAAGCTGCGCCTGCTCCAGAAGCTGCGCCTGCTCCAGAAGCTGCGCCTGCTCCAGAAGCTGCGCCTGCTCCAGAAGCTACACCTGCTCCAGAAGCTGCACCTGCTCCAGAAGCTGCACCTGCTCCGGAAGCTACGCCTGCTCCAGAAGCTACACCTGCTCCAGAAGCTGCACCTGCTCCAGAAGCTGCACCTGCTCCAGAAGCTACGCCTGCTCCAGCACCAAATATTGTTCAGAAAAGCTTGATGCCCGCGGTTGATATTAGCCTGGAACCTACACGAGTAATTGGTCACAGTACGCTTCGTATTCAAGCAACGAATGGAACTACTGGTAACGGTGGTGCTAATGCAGGGCAGTTTCGCTCAATCTGTGGTTTTAGCCATATGGCAAATGATGATCCATTGCTTTATCCAAACCAACAAGGTGCGTCACACCACCATACATTTTTTGGCAATACAACGACTGATTACAAATCGGATGTTAAGAACATGCACCTTTTTGGAAACAGTACTTGTGCTGGAGGCATTGCTAATCGATCTGCCTATTGGATCCCAAGCTTAATCGACACAAAAACCAATACGCCACTTAAACCAAGTCGCGCGTTGTTTTACTATAAAACGTGGGATGCAAACAATGTAGTAGCAGCACCTAAGAGTTTGCGGATTATCGCTGGGATTTCTGGCGCAACCAATAACAACCCACAAGATCCAAATCCATACCTAAAAGAAACCATTAACTGGTCATGTACAGGATTACCTTATGGCAGACGCACTTCTATCCCCGCATGTAATCAAACCTTGAAATTGTCAATTAACTTCCCAATGTGCTGGGATGGCAAAAACTTAGATAGCCCAAACCACAAGGACCATATGGCATATCGAGTAAAAAATATTACTTGCCCTGCAACACACCCAATTACCATTCCTGACATTACTTTTAATATTGAATGGGATGTAAGTACCTCGGGCACTAGTCATTTAAGGTTAGCCAGCGATAACTATTCTGGTGGCGCTGGTGGCGAATCAGCTCATGGTGACTGGGTTAATGGTTGGGATCAAACCGTAATGGACACATTTGTTACGCACTGCTTAAAAGCAAGAAGGGACTGTCATGCCTATTTATTAGGTAATGGTACAAAATTGTATTAAGCGTTAGCAACACCTCAGGAGCCGCTGATGCGGCTCTTGAGGTTTTCATGAAAATTATGTTAGTGAATAGAAATGACGTTGACACTACTATCAGTCGTCATCTCTTCAGTTGGTGGTGCAAAATCAGTTAAGTTAATCCCTTTAACCGCTGCTTTATACTCGTCCATATTCGGCGTCCGTCCAAGAATGGCTGACAGCACTACCACAGGGGTTGAAGCTAATAGTGACTCGCCTTTTTTCTCATTTGAATCTTCAACCACACGGCCTTGGAACAAGCGGGTTGATGTGGCCATCACCGTATCGCCTTTTTCAGCTTTTTCCTGATTACCCATACAGAGGTTACAACCTGGGCGCTCAAGATACATCATGTTTTGGTAGCTGGTCCGTGCCGTTTGTTTAGGCGCTGTGTCATCAAACTCAAAACCTGAG